>WGAL01000126.1 GCA_015494845.1 Melioribacteraceae bacterium | reverse complement strand
TCGTCCAATACTATCGACGCCGTCGTGTCGTTGGTTACGCCGAATACCACGCTGTATTGAAAATCGCTTTCCGAGTTTAACTCTATCGGCTCGGTTTCAAGATATTCGTTAAGCATCGTCAAGCCGTCAATCGCCAACGTATCAGTAAGCGCCTTAAATTCCACGGTCTTGTCGTTAAGCAAAACGTCGCCTACGGCAAAATAAAACTCAGCCGAGTCTTTTCTTACCACGCCTTCTCTGCCTACGTAATACGCGTTTTCTTCGTCCTTCGAAGGCGGGGAATCAACCGAGGTTAGAAACTCGTACGGCGCGCTCGCGTCGTTAAACGACATCGCTTGTATGTTTCTTACGTCGTATAAGTTATAGGCTTGAACGTACCTTGTGGAAGTGGAAAGGAATTTGGTAAAATGGTTATCCGAGCCGAGAACGTATCTGCTTTGAGCCGGATATTCGCTCCAGACGAAGTAATAATCGCTTCCGTCGTATGTGGAGCTTATGCTCGGCTTAAAGGCGTTGTCGCCGTAAATTAAAAATTGTCCCCAGTTTACGCTCGCTTTTTCTCTTAAAACGATGTTGTCGTAAACCGTTCCGGCTTTGTCGCCGCCTCGCGAGCCCCAAACTTTTTTGTAGCCGTGCCAAGTAAGAAACACGCTTCCTTTAACATAAGCTATACTCGGGTCGGTGTTCCCTTGATATCCGCTTCCGTCGGATACGGTGGATTGTTCAGAAAAAACGATTGACGATTGACCATACGATAATTTTGCATATTTTATTCTCTTGTAACTTTCCCAAGCCAAATGAAATTCATTTACGCCTTTTGTTATCGTTGGTTTTATATCCGCAGAAGTCGTATTTGGAACAGAAACTATGTTGCTATACCAATAAATATTTCCGTTATATAAATCGCAATTGCCGGCTCTGCATTGCAGACCGTAGTCTGAACTCCATACAACAATAAAATTTGTTCCGTTAAAAGCGATTGTTTGATAAAAATCTTTTGAGTAAGGGCCGAGTCCGAGAACTCCGTAATCTCCGTCCACAATAAGTTCGTCTTCAAATGTTAATGTATTGTCGTGGCAATCGAATAATTTTACTATAATATCCCCGTCGTCTGGCGGAAGGCTACCTTGAATTTGGTATGAAAGCAATATTTTATTATTAGAATAAGCAATAGACGGACTTTTCCCCGTACCTATCGGTTTCTGGTTGTTTGTCAAATCCCACGTTCTTCCGTTATCCGTACTCATTTCAAGCCAAACTTGGTTCATACTTTCGTATGTTAAAAACAAATTGCCGTTGGCGGTTCTTATCATTTTACGCTGGTTGTTGTTTGCAAAGGCGGATTGATTATCCGAAAGTTGCGTGCCTTTCATTACCGCTTTTACGGTTGCTCCGGCGTCGTTAAATACAACGGGAGTTTCGGCTTGATCGGCGTGTTTAAATGATGCGCTACCGCTCGGACTTGCTTCCCACCATTGAAAATAAAACTTATGGTCTCTGCCGTTTATGTTTATCGTTTGCGGGCTTTCGACTTTGACGGAGTAGTAAGGTAGGCTCCAAGATGTACCATTGTATCCTTGATGTAAGAAGACGCCTTTTTCGCTTGCGCCTTCTTTCCCGGTCGGCTCGTAATAAGAATCAAAACTTATCCAATAATCACTGCCAGGCTGTGTATTGTCAGAAAAAGCATACCAAGGGTCATTAAAATAACCTCTACCTTCGTTTAGATTATTAAAATTTTCCAAAGTTATCTCTAATTTTGCATATTTTATTTCTTTGAACATTGCGTAATGATATATTTTATCTTTACTTGCTTCGAAATTATAAATTAAATACAAATTTTCTTTTTCGTCGTTCCAATTATTATGTTTATAATTTATTCCCGTACCATTCCAATTACCAAATCTCTCATTATTCGTTATAGCTTGATAATTTTCACCGGTTTCCAATGCGATAGATCCTCCGGAGTTTAATGTACTATTGTTTACGGTTAACGTTCCACCTAAATTAATTTGAAAAGGCCCATACCCATAACGATTTGTAAAAAAGAAATCAATATTTTCCGATGTTTTAACTTCGCCTACCCACGTGCTCCATTCATTTCTTTTTTTTGCCCATTCGCCATATATCCAAATTCGATAGTTATTCCCAGGGTCCAATGCAATTCCGCTATAATCCCCCCATCTGTTTATTCCGTTATTCAATAACTTATAACCCGCTGTGCCCTGTTTCAACCAAGAAACCGGCTCATGAGTATTGCTGTTATTTAGACATTTTGTATAGGCGATTCCTACATAATCTTCACTACTGGATTTATTAAAGACCAATATAATATTACCAGTTGCATCAGGGTGAATTACCGGACAGTAATAATATTTATTGTTTTCCTCTATTAAATCGTTAACTACTAAGTTAAAATTATTATTAATATCTACAGCAAAATATTTTATACTACTTCCGTTGCCAGATGTATTTTTTATAGTATAAGCTCCATAGAGTATTTTATCTTTACAAACAATATCGGAAATACTTGTTCCTGTAGTGCTAAGATCAATTTTTGTACTTTCGCCTTTTTGAACTGCATCTTGAGGATATTGATAACCATTACCCAAAGTAAGTGTCTTCTTTATACTTATTGACGGATGGTTACCAAGTGGATTGGCTATAGACCATATACGTATTTTATTTGGACCATTCGTATTTACAAGATAAAATTCATTTGGATTTGAGCCTATTACTCGCGAAGGCTTTAGTTTTTCGCCATTGGGAATATCATAAATATTTTTTTGGAATTGCTTATTATTCGAGTAAATTTCTTGTTTCTTTAAAATAGTAAGATCAGAATAATAAAAGCTTCCACTGAAACTTTGAGATGTCAAAACAATAGAATTTTCGTCAAAACCCAAACCAGGATAGTCTAGATTATACAGTGTGCCAACGATGCTGTATTTATACCAATCACTAGTTGGATCGTCAGTTGTTGATACGGCTAATAAATAATGTGAACGATGACTTCCATCAATTGCTAAAAAAATAAATCTATTTGAGTGATGGTCATAAACTATTTTGGGGTCGAATATTGTTCCGTTTGGCGTCGGGGAGACGCTACTAAAAAAATCTATTAACATTTGCTCACTAATTAAACTGCCGTTTTTGCTATAAATCGCTAACTTACTATTGACTACAAGAATAACATGATTATTTCCTACGGCGATTACTGGATCTGGCGGTTTTTCACCAGTAAAAGTTATTCCTTCAAAATCTGAGACAATTTGTGCGAACAATATCGCCGGAAAAAGTACGATAAGTAAAAGTAAATGTTTCATTTTAACACCTTATTGTTTTGTTGTTAGTGAAATTATTGCTTTATCTTGAATACCATTTAAGTAATCTTTGCCTACAACCACAATAATATTTTTCTTTATCGCCAGACTATAAAAAGTCCTATATCCATTATACATTTCAGTGAATGTTTGCCAACTAATTCCGTTAAAATGGCATAACAACCCTTCGTATCCCACAGAGAATATATCATTTTTATTTGACCCTCTAACTTTAAGCGTTGCTATTTGACTATTTACATTTTTCCATAATGCGGTTGGTTTTTGAATATTTTCATCATAAATTCTGTAAAGATCATATGATGTCAATAAATAAACTAAATTATTGCGCTCAACCCATATACTCCTAATATATCCTGAAACTTTTTGAAAATCATAGTTGAAAATATTTTCTCTTGAATTAAAAATAAGTTTCGCATTGTTATCTTCCAATTTTATTAATACAGTGGGCTGAAAATCCTCATTTCCACAAATCCATATTCGCTCCCCATTTTTAGTTCCCCAAATATCCACTAAATTTACCTCCGTTCCGCTCTCTATCTTCTCCCAACCGCTTCCGTCGTAATGCGCTATGTTGCCGTTATTGCCTACAACATAGAAATCAGAGCTTGATGTGCCCCAAATAGCATTAATGTTCCAACTATATCCTTGTGAATTAGCCGGAGGAGTTGAGTAGTTAAAATTTGTATCGGAGCCTTTCCAATAAATCACACTCAAATTTGCAAAGAGAATGTCGTTACTTGAAAAGGCGTAAATTGAAGTAATTTGATATGGATATCCATTTATATAAATCCTTCTCAATTCCCACTCTTGCCCGTTCCAGTGAACCGCGTTGTAAGGTCCTACATAATTGCCGGAACTATCGTAATCGTCTTCGGTGTGTATTTCTCCCACAGCCCAAATGTCGTTTTCGTTTATTATTGCCACGTCCCGCAAATAACTGCTTCCGTTCGCTCCGCCAAAGGTAAACGTCTCCCAAGTAAAATCGTGGCTTGTCGTATCCAACGTGGTTGCCGTTACTGTTTGGCTTTTTACAACCGGCTTTTGCGGTTTTATCAACTCCGCGCGGTAAGCGTATGCGCGGTTCGGCAAAAGTCCTTCGTCGTAAATTAGAGTGTCGGCGGTAGTAAGCTCAAGCGTTTGTTTAAGCGTATCG
>WGAL01000125.1 GCA_015494845.1 Melioribacteraceae bacterium | reverse complement strand
TAAAGCGCAAAGCATCCGCGCCGTATTGTTCGATAACGTCGAGCGGATCGGGCGAATTGCCGAGCGACTTGCTCATCTTGCGTCCTTTCGCGTCGCGGATAATGCTCGTGAAATAAACGTCGCGGAAAGGAATTTTTTCTTCGTCCGATTTTCTTTCGGTTTTGAAATGCATTCCGGCGATAATCATACGCGCAACCCAGAAGAAAATAATGTCCGGTCCGGTTACGAGTAAGTCGGTCGGATAATAATACGCAAGTTCTTCCTCGGTTGTAAAAACGTCTTGCGCCCAAAGCCAACTCGAAGCCCAAGTATCGAGCACGTCTTCTTCTTGACGCCAATTTTCAATATCTTCCGGCGGTTCGGTTTCGCAATAAATTTCGCCCGTTTCTTTGTGATACCAAACCGGAATTCTGTGTCCCCACCAAAGTTGCCGCGAAATACACCAATCTTTGATGTTCGTCATCCAGTGTTCGTAAGTTTTAACCCAATGCGACGGATGAAATTTAATCAAACCTTTTCTTACGACTTCAAGAGCCGGTTTGGCGAGTTCGTCCATTTTCATAAACCATTGCTCGGATAAATACGGCTCAATCGGAACGCCTCCTCTGTCCGAAAATCCGACCTTGTGAACGTAATCTTCTTCTTTTACGAGAAAACCTTTCTCTTTCAGTTCCTCAACGATTTTCTTTTGCGCGACGTCTCTGTCCAAACTGCGATATTCTTCCGGCGCGTTTTCGTTCAATGTTGCATCCGGATTAAAAATGTTAATAAATTCAAGATTGTGGCGATGTCCGATTTCGTAGTCGTTCGGGTCGTGCGCGGGCGTAATTTTTACCGCGCCGGTTCCGAATTCCCTGTCCACGTATTCGTCTGCGATAACCGGAATTTCCCTTCCGACAATCGGCAAACGGACTTTCTTTCCTACAAGGTGCTTGTACCTTTCGTCTTCCGGGTGAACCGCAACCGCCGTATCGCCGAGCATTGTTTCCGGTCTCGTCGTCGCTACGACCAAATATTCGTCACTATCAACAACCGGATATTTAATGTGCCACAACTTCCCTTTTACTTCCTTGTATATTACTTCCTCGTCCGAAATTGCGGATTTAGTCGCAGGGTCCCAGTTTACCAATCTGTAACCGCGATAAATGTATCCTTCTTTGTATAATTTAACGAACGCTTCAATTACTTTCTTGTAGTAATGGTCGTCCATCGTAAAACGGGTTCTGTCCCAATCGAGACTTACGCCGAGTTTGCGCAATTGCTTGAAAATTATTCCGCCGTATTTGTGCGTCCATTCCCAACAATATTCCAAAAATTTCTCCCGCCCGATTTCATATTTATCAATTCCGAGCGATTTCAAATGTTTAATTACTTTTGCTTCGGTGGCAATAGATGCGTGGTCTGTTCCCGGCACCCAGCAAGCGTTAAAGCCTTTCATTCTTTTGTAACGAATGTAAATATCTTGAATCGTGTTGTTGAGAATATGCCCCAAGTGCAACATTCCGGTTACATTTGGCGGCGGAATTACAATTGTGTAAGGTTTTTTATTCGGGTCGGGTTCGGAATGAAAAAGTTTGTTCTCTTCCCAATAAGAATACCATTTGTCTTCAATCTTATTCGGTTCGTAATTTTTTGGAATATCGGTCATCGTTTATCCTAATTTTTGAAATTTTAAATTTCAAATATAGTTAAAATTCAATAGGCAGGAAAAGTGGTGAATGTGAAAAATCAAGTTGATAAAAATTAAGGGACGCTAAATTCGCGAAATCGAATGCGTCCCTTACGTTTTAACGTTTTTGTTTGTAGGGACAACTCGCGAGTTGTCCCTACTTTTATTTTATTTCATCAAAATCATTTTCCTTGTTTGAACAAAATTGCCAGCGCGCAAAGTGTAGAAGTAAACGCCGCTCGGTAGTTCCGCTGCATTGAATTGAACCGAATATTTACCAGGCGCTTGCTTTGCATTTACAAGCGTTGCAACTTCGCGTCCGAGTGCGTCGTAAACTTTTAACTGAACCGACAATGCGGCGGATTGCCGCGTCGCTCCGCTCCTCGCAATGACGTAGGTGATATTGGTTGTCGGGTTGAACGGGTTTGGGTAATTTTGCAAAAGTTCAAAATCTTGAGGTTTGGACGCGTCTGTTTCATCTTCCACGCCAACTATTGTTCCGTGCGTTACGCCGTTTATTATTGCTCCGGTTAAATATATTGGCTCGCTTTGTTCCGGCCAGATCATTGTCAAACCTATCCTATCGGTATAAAAATACTCTCCTCCCATTGTAAAAACCATTCTTGTAAATAACGTATCGTTATCTATTATATACCATAATGTATCTCTTACAATATGCAATACATAAAAATATGAATAATACATGGTCTCCGGTGGAACTTCTAAACTATCTCCCAAAAATTCTTCGTCTCTTATTTCATCATTATCATAATCGTAAGTATCCAAAACTCTTAATACACCTTCTTCGTCTGTTCGGTAATGATAAGAATAATAAGGCCCTTCCATCTTAAAATATCGTATATTATTTACCAACGTATCATTAATAATTTTATGTTCAAAATATTTCAGAGTATCGCTATCATGATCATAATACATATATTGCCACAAATCTCCAACGTGCAAAGGGAAAAAATTATGCTCCCCTTTCGAGAAATACCTTTCCTTAAAACTTCGGGGAACTTCGTCGTTGCTTAAATACTTTCCTAACGATTGAGCCATCAAAGCAATTGGAAATAATATTAATGCGAATATCACTCTTTTCATTTTTACTCTCCTTATAAATTAATAACAAAATTTTATTTACTTACTTTTAGTCAAGATTTATCAATCATATAAAACCATTGGGATAAACGACAATAAAATGATTACCTTGCGGATGCAGAGAGAGAGAGAGTAAAAATCGTGCCAATATTTTTAATTAAGTTGCCCACACAGCATCATATTTTTACTATTTTATTTTAATTATTTCCAAGAAAAAAATCAAGGGAAGCATAATAAAAAAGGGACAATCGAATTTGTCCCCTTACATTTTTATATTTTGCGTTTGTCGGGACAACTCGCGAGTTGTCCCTATAAAAGATTTTATTTTATTTCATCAAAACCATTTTACGCGTTTGCACAAAATTACCTGCGCGTAAAGTGTAGAAATAAACGCCGCTCGGTAGTTCCGCTGCATTGAAGTGAACAGAATATTCACCTGGCACTTGCTTTGCATTTACAAGCGTTGCAACTTCGCGTCCGAGTGCGTCGTAAACTTTGAGTTGTACCGGCAATGCGGCAGATTGCCGCGTCGCTTCGCTCCTCGCAATGACGTATGTAATATTTGTCGTCGGGTTAAACGGGTTCGGATAATTTTGCATAAGAGAGAATTCTTTTACTGTTTCAGTTCCGCTTTCATCTACTGCATCCGGTTGCTCAGCGTGATTGTAAAATCCCAAACTCGTTCCAACAAGCAATTCATCGTAAAAGAGAACGTTAATTTTGGTTCCGACCGGATAAGAATAACCGAGCGTCCATTCGGTTGAAACTCCCGGCGTAAAGTAATAAACATTGCTGTTTACCGCCGC
>WGAL01000124.1 GCA_015494845.1 Melioribacteraceae bacterium | reverse complement strand
TTAAAATACTTTGCTATTGCGCTTCTGATTATTCTTGCCTCGGTTCTGTTTTCAATTTTTTTAGTTAAGAATAAAAATCGCGAGACTCAAAACGAACCTCAAAAAACAAGCAACGAAAAATTTATCGTTATTGAAAATTTGCCTTTCGAAAAGAAAATTAAAACGAACGGAAGATTATACGCATACAACCGTTTTGACATTTACGCTGAGGTAAGCGGGAAAATAGAAAAAACGGAAAAGCCGTTAAGAGCGGGCGTTTTTTACAAAAAGGGCGAAACGATTATCAAAATCGACAATTCGATTGTAAGAAATCAACTTTACGCAAAAAAGAGTTCTCTGCTTAATCAACTTACGTTGCTTTTGCCGGATTTGAAATACGATTTTCCTAACGAATATCCGAAGTGGCAAAAATATTTGGAACAGTTTAACGTTAAGAAAAAATTAGCGCCGCTTCCGGAAATTTCTTCAATTCGAGAAAAGTATTATCTCGCATCCAAAAATATTTTACAATCATATTTTGAAATTAAAAGCAGCGAAGCGACTTTTGAGAAATATACAATCAAAGCGCCTTACGACGGTTATTTAATCAGCGCAACTTTGCGCGAAGGCGATTTGGCAAGAAGCGGACAAAAATTAGGCACGTTTATTTGTTCAGGTTTGTACGAATTGCGCGCCGCCGTTCCGCTGGAAGAAATTATGTTTGTGAAAAAAGGAATGAAAGCGAGTTTAAGGGAATATAATTTCGGCAAAGAAATTGAAGGCGTTATTACGCGCATAAATCCTGCGGTTTCGTCCGAGTCGCAATCCGTGTTCGTTTACATTCAAACAAAAGACAAATCGGCTCGGGACGGTCAATTTTACGAAGTGGAAATTCCGGTTATGATTAACGTAAAAGCCGCGAAAATTCCTAAAGAAGCGTTTGATTACGAAAATTATATTTATGTTCAGGAAAACGACGGTAAAAAGAGAATTAAACCGCAAATTCTTGACGAAACGCCTTTGTATTATTACGTAAAAGGTTTGCCGGACGGATCGAAAGTGTTTATCGCAAAATCGGAATAATAAAAACATTACCAAAAATTTTTGAATTGTCAAGCAAACTAAAAAATTGAATAATGAATAAAATTATTGAATATTTTGTTAAATATCCTGTTGTCGGAAATTCAATTGTAGCGATTATTATCGTTTACGGAATTGTCGCTTTTTTTACGACGCGCGTAACTTTTTTCCCGCAACTTCCGACCGAATTTATTAAGGTTACGGCGTATTATCCTGGCGCGTCGCCGGAAGAAATTGAGGAAGGAATTACGACAAAAATTGAGGACGCGATAAAAGGAATAACCGGTATTTTGCGTTCCACTTCCGTTTCCCGCGAAAACAGATGCGAAATTACCGTCGAATTGGAAACCGGCGCGGACGAGAACGTCGTTATTCAAGAAATTCAAAGCGCGGTTAATAGCATTAGTTCCTTTCCCGCCGGAATGGAAAAACTGAACGTTTTCAAGGTTGAACCGCGCGAATTCGTAATTAATTTTGCAATTTACGGCGACCGTTCTTTGAGAGATTTGAAAAAAATTGCGCGCAAAATTGAACGCGATTTATTGGAAACGCCTGAAATTTCAAAACTGAAACTTTCCGGTTTTCCCAACGAAGAAATTGAAGTTTCGTTCAGAGACGAAGACTTGCTGGCGTACGGAATTACGCTCGACGAAGCCGCGAACGCAATCGCAGCGGAAAACGTAAAAATTACCGGCGGTAAAATAAAAAGCAAAAAGAAAGAATATTTAATTCGCGCGGATAATAAAAGATACTACGCGCGCGACCTTGAAAATCTTGTAATTAAATCCACTTCGAACGGAACGATTATTCGTCTGCGCGACATTGCCGACGTTATTGAAAAATGGTCGGAAGACCCGAACAGAGTTTATTTTAACGGCAAACCGGCAATCGCGGTTGAATTGCAAAAAACAAACAACGAAGATTTATTCAAAATCACGGAAGTGGTTAGAAATTATATTGTTAAATTTAACAAGACGCATAAAGACGTCCAGTTGGGAATAATTCGAGACGGTTCCGAAGTTGTTAAGGCGAGAATTCAGATTTTGGAATCCAACGGTATTCTCGGAATGTTGCTTGTCGCAATCTTTTTGAGTTTGGTTTTGCATCCGCGAATTTCTTTTTGGGTTTCCATTTCAATTCCGCTTTCGTTTTTGGGAATGGTGGCTCTCGGCAAAATTTACGGATTGACGTTTAACG
>WGAL01000123.1 GCA_015494845.1 Melioribacteraceae bacterium | reverse complement strand
ATTATATTTCATCGAATATTCTGCTTCCTCTTGGCGGATTTTTAATCGCTGTGTTTGTCAGTTACTATTGGGGAATTGACAAAGCAGCTGCGAAACTAAAACAAGGCGCGGAAAAATTTTACGCAAAATATCCTTGGATGGAAATTTTCTGGAAGTTTTTCATAAAATATATCGCGCCGGTTTTAATTCTCATTGTCTTTTTGAAATCAATCGGAATTATTTAAAAAATAAAATCGGGTTGTTATGGGAACGCGCACAAAATACGGACTAATTTCGTTTACGATAATTTTTTTGATTTTGATTTTTTTCGGCGTTGATTTTTACAATGCCGTTTGGACTTTCCCAGGCAATTTCGATTTCATAAAGAACTTTCCTTCCAAAGATTTGCCATTGGGAATGATTCCGCTAATGGTAATTTCGCTTGTCGGAACCGGAATTTTCATCACGTTCAGGCTCGGTTTTCCGCAAATCAGATACTTATGGCACGGAGTTCTCGCGACTACCGGAAAGTTCGATAACCCGGAAGATAAAGGCGACTTGAACCACTTCAAAGCGTTGTCCACTGCCCTTTCCGCAACTGTTGGAATTGGAAACATTGCCGGCGTTGCAACTGCGCTTTATTACGGCGGACCCGGCGCGCTCTTCTGGATGTGGATAACGGCGTTTTTCGGCACATCGCTTAAGTTTGCGGAAAGTACGCTTTCACTAAAATATCGCGATTACGATTCCAACGGCAGAACCGCAGGCGGACCAATGTACACAATTGAAAAAGGCTTGGGACAAAATTGGCGTTGGCTTGCCGTTGCCTTTGCAAGTTTTGCGATAATTTGTTCGTTCGCCACCGGCAACGCAATTCAATCTTTTACAGTATCCGACCAAATTTACTCCGAATTTGCAAACGTTTTGGGAACGCATCATTTTCTTACGGAAAAATTTCACGTCTTTGGTAACTTCGGCGTGTCCGTATTGCAAATTATTAATGGCGTAGTTTTAGTTGCAATTGTGGGAGTTGTAATTATCGGCGGAATTAAACGTATTGGCGACGTCGCCGGATTTCTCGCGCCGTTTATGGCGGCGATTTATGTTTTTACCGCGCTTATTATTTTAATTGCAAACTTCGGCGCGCTTGGCGAAAGTTTTTCCTTGATTTTCAAATATGCGTTAAATCCGCCTGCGCAAATTGCCGGAGTTGGAGGCGGTACGTTTTTGGTTTTCTTAAACGTAATGCTTTGGGGAATCAAGCGCGGACTTTACTCGAACGAAGCCGGACAAGGCAGCGCGGCAATTGCGCATTCGACGGCAAAAACAAAATATCCGGTTCGCGAAGGAACAGTCGCTATGCTTGGACCTTACATTGATACAATCATCATTTGTTCAATGACCGGTTTGGTAATTATTGTAACCGGCGCGTGGCATTTTACCGGTTTTTACGTAAAATATATCGATCCGCAATTTACCGGAAAACTTTTGAACAGCAGCGTTCTAACCGCATTTGCTTTTAAGCGCGGCCTCGCTTGGCTTTTCCCTTACGGCGATAAAATAATTACGCTTTCAGTCGCTTTGTTTGCAATTTCCACTGCAATAAGTTGGTCGTTTTATGGCGACAGAGCCACCGATTATCTTTTCGGCGAAAAAGCAATTATTTATTACAAATGGGTTTTTCTGCTATTTGTATTTATCGGCGCCGTCGCGCAATTGGAAGCAATTTGGGCTTTCGGCGACGCGGCTTTGGGCTTTATGACTTTCCCGAACTTAATCGCAATTATCTTGCTTTCCGGAAAGTTAAAGAAAATGACAAAGGAATATTTCTCGCAAGAATTTTAAGTGATGTTAGTAAGATTAACTTAGTTTGATAAAAAATATAAATTTAATATATTGAAAAAATAAATTCATTCATCACTAACAAACAGGAGGAACTATATGAAGTCCACATTAACCAAATTATTTGCAGTTGTATTTATCTTCTCGATATTCTTTGCAACAACTAACAACTCTTTCGCTCAAGAAAAAAGAGCTTACGTAATTGCGACTGCTTCGCCGGGCGGAACGTATTATCCGGTTGGCGTTGCAATTGCAACATTAGTTACCGACAAACTCGGTAAAGACGGAATTTCAATGAGCGCAATTACTTCCGCTGGTTCCGGCGAAAACGTTCAACTTCTTAAAAACAAAGAAGCCGATTTCGCAATTCTGCAAGGTCTTTTCGGTTCGATGGCTTGGCAAGGAAAAGGCAAATACGAAGGCAAACCTGAAAGAGAAATGCGCGCCGTTACAATGCTCTGGGAAAACGTTGAGCATTTTGTAGTTTACAAAGAATTTGCGCCGACAAACAACATTATGGATTTGAACAATCTTAAAGGCGAAAAATTCTCTATCGGAAAACGCGGCTCAGGAACCGAAACTTCCGGTAAAACCATTTTAACGGCACTCGGTTTCAATCCGGAAAAAGATTTCCGTTTGGAACACATGGGATATTCAGCATCTGCTACTGCTTTGCAAGATAGAAGAGTTTTGGGAATGAACATTCCGGCAGGGCCTCCTGTATCAGCAATTACGCAAGCGTTTGCAACAATTGGCGCGGACAAAATTACGGTTCTTGAATTTACCGACGACCAATTAAAACAAATCGATTCGCATTTCCCGGTTTGGAGCCGTTACGTAATTCCGGCTAATACTTATCCGGGACAAGAAAAACCGATTAACACAATCGCGCAACCAAACTTCTTGGCAGTTCGTCCGGATTTGTCGGCAGACGATGTTTACAAAATTCTTGAAACCATTTACAGCAACTTGGATTTCTTGCACAATATGCACAAAGCGACTTATGCAATGAAACTTCAAAGAGCAATCAACGGATTGCCGGTTCCGTTGCATCCAGGCGCTGTTAAATTTTACCAAGATAAAGGTTTCAAAATTCCGGATAATTTAATTGCTCACTAAAATAACTTTTCTTTAATGAGGGAGGCGTGAAAAACGTCTCCCTTTTTTATTATTCATTTCACACAATCAGGATGTAATATGGCGTTATTACAAGCAGATGTTGATACAAAAGAAATACTCGAAGAAGCTCGAAGTACCGAAATTGTTTACGATAGAAAACATATCGCTTATTGGCTTGCGGTAATTATTTCGCTCTTTCACATTTGGGTTAATACTTTCGGCGTGATGAGCGAACTTTGGCGAAACGCTCTGCACATGGGTTTGCTCGGAATGTTGGGATTTTTTACGGTTCCCGCTATTAAAAAATTTAAGGATAAAAATCCATTAAAGCCGCTCGATTTTTTCCTCGGGCTTGTAATTTTTGCAACCGCGCTTTATTTAATTTTTTTCGAAGACGCGCTTCACGATAGAAACGAAGTCGTAATTTTACCGGATTTAATCGCCGCAGGAATTGCGGTAATTTTATCAATTGAACTAACGCGTCGCACTACGGGAATTATCATTCCGCTTATTGCGATTTTTTTTGCAACTTATTTACTCTTTTGGGGAAGTTGGGTGCCCGGACAATTCCACTTCCGCGGAATGTCGCTTTCACGATTTCTTTACCGGATGTTTTTTACGGATGAAGGACTTTTCGGAATAACCGCATCGATTTCTTCTACGTTTGTCTTTATGTTCATTTTGTTTGCGGCGTTTTTGCTAAAATCCGGCGGCGGCGATTTTATAATAAATTTGGCGCAAATTGTTACTAAAAACATCACCGGCGGTCCTGCAATTGTTGCCGTTGCTTCTTCCGGCTTGATGGGAACCATTTCCGGTAGCGCAATTGCAAATACTGTTTCTACCGGTTCCATTACAATTCCGATGATGAAAAAAGCCGGTTTTAAGCCTGAGTTTGCCGCGGCGGTTGAAACAGCGGCATCTACAGGCGGACAAATTATGCCGCCTATTATGGGCGCAGGCGCGTTTATTATGGCGGAATGGACGCGCGTTCCATACGTTACGATAATTGCGGTCGCATTCTTGCCTGCGGTGATGTATTTCGCAACGGTTGGATTTTTTGTTTACCAGACCGCGAAAAAAATGAACATCAAACCGCTTGAGCAAGAACACGAAATGACGCTCTGGGAAGTAATGCGAGAAGGTTTGCATTTCTTTATTCCGATTATTGTTTTAATTTATCTTTTGGTAATCGGTTACTCGCCTACGTATTCCGCCGGCTACGCGATTATCTCGATAGTTCTTGCCTCGTATTTAAGCAAGAACCACAAAATGAAGTTTTTCGACGTTCTTGATTCTCTCGCACTCGGTTCTAAAAATATGGTGATGACCGGTATTTTGTTAATCACGGTTGGCGTTATTATTGGCAGTATTTCGATTACCGGAATCGCGATTACATTTTCCCAATTAATTGTGGAAATTTCCGGGGGTAGTTTAATTCTCGCATTGATTTTTATTACGCTTGCTTCTTTGCTCCTCGGAATGGGCTTGCCAGTTACAGCGGCTTACATTATGCTTGCAATTATTGCCGTTCCGGCGTTGCAACATCTCGGCGTCGCGTTGCTTTCGGCGCATATGATTATCTTTTGGGTTTCGCAAGATTCAAACGTTACGCCGCCTGTTTGTCTTGCGGCTTTTGCCGCGGCGGGAATTGCCGGTTCCAAACCGATGAGAACCGGCTTTGAAGCATGGAAGCTGGCAAAAGGTCTTTACGTAATGCCGTTGCTTTTCGCTTACACCGATTTAATTGATGGTCCGTTTATTGACAAACTTGATATTTTTATTTTCGGTTTGTTCGGGTTGTTTGCTTTTGCGTCGGTCTTCACCGGTTATTTTGTAAAACCGTTAAATTTCTTCACGAGAATTCTTACCGGAATAATTGGAATTCTGTTGCTCGTTCCTCATTTTTATACTTGGAT
>WGAL01000122.1 GCA_015494845.1 Melioribacteraceae bacterium | reverse complement strand
TTTCAAAGCCGTTGTAAACAAAGGTATGAAAGAATTGGAAGGTGAGTAATCAACGACAAATTGAATGTCCGCGATGCGGGCAGGAAAATCCGCCGCAAGCGCGCTACTGTATGTATTGCGGCGAAAAGTTGGTTCAAGATAAAAAAATCGTAAAACCGGTTCTAAACGAAAAAAAAGAATTAAACGTAAAAGTTCTTTATTTATTGTTGGGAGTTTTAACTTTAAGCGGTTTGATTATCCTTTATTTTGCCGGCGTTTTTGATTCCGACAAAGTTGTAATAAAAAATAGCATTAAACAAGAAACAGCCGGAAAAAATCACGGCGTTAACGCGCCGACATCGACGCTCGTAACGCCGCAAATAATTGATTTGAAAACGTTGCAGGAATTAAAGCAGATTGAAAAATCGATTGAGCAAAACCCTGCAAACACCGCGGCAATGGTTGAGTTAGGCAACCGTTATTTTGATTTCGGACATTTTAAGGAAGCGATTAAATTTTATAAAATGTATTTGGAAAAATTGCCTGACTCGCCGGATGTTTTGGTTGATTTGGGCGTTTCTTATTATAATTTGAAAGATTATCCGAACGCTGAAAAATATATGAAAAAAGCGGTTAAAATTAATCCTCAACATCAAATTGCGCTTTACAATTTGGGAATTGTAAACGAAGCGCTCGGAAATATTGAAGCGGCAAAAAATTATTGGAACCGCGCGATTGAAGTTAATCCCAACTCGCAATTTGCGGAAAGAGCGAGAAGTTTTTTAAATAAATACAATTAGGAGAGAAGAATGCCTTGCGGTAGAAAAAGAAAACGTCATAAAATGGCGACGCACAAAAGAAAAAAAAGATTGCGTAAAAACAGACACAAAAAGAAATTAAGATAATTAAATTTTAATTTCTTAAAAGCCAACTTAGCTCAGTTGGTAGAGCAATTCACTCGTAATGAATAGGTCGCCGGTTCGAGTCCGGCAGTTGGCTCGCAAAAAGGATGCTTTTTTAGCGTCCTTTTTTTATTTACATGTAATAAAAAAGCCGGACGCAATGCCCGGCTTTTCTTTTTTGATTTTCGATAATTATTTTTATTCCTCAGCCATGAAAGGATAAGTCCAATCTTTCGGCGGATTGAATGTTTCCTTAAGCGTTCTTGCGGTCATCCAGCGGAGAATGTTCATTGCGCTGCCGGCTTTGTCGTTTGTGCCTGAAGCTCTTCCGCCGCCGAACGGTTGTTGTCCGACGACCGCCGCAGTCGGTTTATCGTTGATGTAGAAGTTGCCCGCCGCGTTGCGCAAAGCGTTTTCCATTTTGAGCAATGCGTAACGGTCTTGCGACCAAATTGCGCCTGTCAATGCATATGGCGAAGTGGTGTTGCACAATTCCAGAGTTTCTTCGAATTTATCGTCTTCGTAAACGTAAATTGTTAGAACCGGTCCGAAAATCTCTTCTTCCATCGATTTGAAATGCGGATTTGTCGTAACGATTGTAGTCGGTTCAATAAAGTAACCTTTCGAATCGTCAAATCCGCCGCCGGTAATAATTTCGGCTTCGTCAGATTCTTGTGCGTATTTGATGTATTCTGTAATGTTGTCGAACGCCGCTTTGTCGATTACCGCGGACATAAAATTGGTGAAATCTTCTACGTCGCCCATTTTGATTTTCGCAACTTCGGCGGCGTATTTTTCTTTGAATTCTTCCCAGCGGGATTTTGGCATATACATTCTCGATGCGGCGGAGCATTTTTGTCCTTGATATTCAAACGCGCCGCGAATTGCCGCGACGAGCACGCCGTCAATATCCGCTTTATTGTGAACGAAAATAAAATCTTTTCCGCCTGTTTCGCCGACTATGCGGGGGTAATATTTCATTTTCGTAATGTTGTTTCCAACGGTTCTCCACATATTTTGGAACGTAGCCGTTGAGCCGGTAAAGTGAATTCCGGCCAAATCGGGACTTTCAAGAGCAGGACGCCCGACGCTTGCGCCCGAGCCGGGAACGAAGTTAATTACGCCGTCCGGCAAACCGGCTTCTTTCAAAAGCAACATTAATTGATACGCCGAATAAACCGCGCTTGACGCCGGTTTCCACAAAACAACGTTTCCTACCAAAGCGGGAGCGGTCGGCAAATTGCCGGCAATTGAAGTGAAGTTAAACGGAGTTACCGCAAAAATAAATCCTTCGAGCGGACGGTATTCTTCGCGGTTCCACATTCCTCTCGGCGAGTAAGGTTGTTCTTCCATTAGTTGTGCCATGTAGTAGCTGTTGAATCGCCAAAAGTCAATTAACTCGCAAGCTGAATCGATTTCGGCTTGGTGAACAACTTTCGATTGTCCCAACATCGTAGCGGCGTTTAAGCGTGCGCGCCAAGGTCCGGAAAGCAATTCCGCGGCTTTCAGAAATATCGAAACTCTTTGTTCCCAAGGAATTTCCGCCCAAATTTTGCGGGCTTCGAGTGCGGCTTCAATCGCCATTTGAACTTCTTCTTTCCCAGCTTTGTGGAACGTTCCGAGAACGTGGGAATGGTTGTGCGGAATTCTCATTTCGCCCAAATTTCCGGTGCGGATTTCTTTTCCGCCGATAATTAACGGAACTTCAATTTGTTGCGATTTCAATTCGCTCAGAGCCGCTTTTAACTCGGCGCGTTCTTTGCTTCCAGGCGCGTAAGTTAAAATCGGTTCGTTTTGCGGTTCTGGAACTTTGAAATATGCGTTTGCCATGTTTATTTCTCCTTTTTTGGTTGGTAATTTCGTTTTAAAGTCGATTTTAAAATTAAGAATTTTAAGCGAAGTTTCATAAATGAAATTGTCTTTATTAATGGCACAAAATTATATTTGGTGGCAAAAGTTAATAAGAGTAATATAGTTGAATTTAAATTTCTGTATTTATCCACACCCCGTCTTTCGACTTCGTTTCACTCCGTCGAAATCCACCCCTCTCAAGAGGGGAATTTTGTTTGTTTCCACAAATTCCCCTTCCGTTTGGAAGGGGTGGCAATCGAGGAACGAGATTGACGGGGTAGGACTATTTGGCGTCTTTTCTCTTTCCAAGTTTAATTTTGCCACTTAATTTGAATATGTACCTTATTAATAAGTTGTCTTTTGCTACTAATATTTTCTTTGAATAACGGAAAGTAAAACTTTTTTGTTATTTTTGTTTTTCTTAAAAAATTTTTCTGGTACCGAAATGAAAAAAATCATTGTTGTAACGCTGTTGCCGCTTCTTTACTTTTTAATCGCTTGTTCAAATCAATCCGATTCAAATTATGCCGGTTACAGAAAATACACGCCGAAAGATTCGAGTTACATTATTTCTTATCCAGAAACTTGGGATGCGCGACGCGGAAGAAGAAGTTTTCAGTTGATGTTGATTAGCCCCAAAACCGACTCTGCGGACGCGTTCCAGGAAAACGTAATTATATTCCGCGAAGATATGTCGATTGACCATACGTTGAAAGATTTTGTCGATGAAACAATACAAGAAAAATTGCCGAAATCATTAAAGGATTTTAAATTGTTAAAAAAAGAATCTGTCAAAATTAACGGCGAAGACGCTTACAGATTGGAATACACATTCAGTTACAGAATGCCGGTTCGTTCCGTCGGTTATATTTTCGACAAGGAAGGTTTTGCATACGTCGTTTTGGGAACCGCGCCGGATTCCACATTTGCTAGCTATTCGAATATTTTTGATAATATCGGTAAATCGTTCAAATTTTTAGATAAAAAATAAATTGAGAAGAAAAGAAAAAACATATTATTGGATAAAACCGCTTGCCATTTTAATTACGGCGAGCTTATCCGTTTTTTTCTTTAACAAGTTCATCGACTTTTATTTTCACGAAGAGTTAAAACAATTTTTCGGCGGGAAAATTTTCAGTTTCGATCTCGGCACAATTCTCAATTCGTTCGGAAATATGGGCGAGGTTGTAACTTCGGTTCTCGGAATTGAAATAACCGCTGTTGCAATTATCGTTCAATTGGCGGCGAATAAATATTCGTCCAAGATTATGGAATTATTCATAACCGACACCGTAAATTTCGTGATAGTTGCAATTTATGTTGTCGCAGGCGTCAATACGATTTTGCTTGCAAACACGATGACCGAAAGCCATGTTCAGTATTTCGGGATATTCGTAACGTTAATTTTACTTACGTCGAGTATCATTATTGTAATTCCGCATTTCACTTACGTGTTCAATTTTTTGAGACCGGATAATTTTCTCAAACAAATAGTTTCGGAAACAAAGGCGATTATCGAGAAAGTTGCGCAAACAAAACGTTGCAACTACAAAGACAAAGCGACGCTCGCCGAACATATTGATTTTATTGGCGACGTTGCATTAAATTCGTATTACCAAAGCGATAGAGCGGTAACGTTGCTTACGTTAAATACGATGAGGGAAATATTGGATTTCTACATTCCGAGGAAAAAAGACTTGCCTCCGAAGTGGTTCAAATTAACCGGCGAAGAATCGTTAGATCCTGATTTTGCCGATTATTCCACATTCGTGATGAAAAAAATCGAATCGCGTAAAATTCTTCTGGAACGGAAAATCTTTCGTCTTTTCGAAATGATTTTTATTAAATCGAAAGCGACTCAAAGGGATATTGCCTCAGGCGTTTTATTGAACAGCAGATTGATATTCGAAAAAGCGGTCGAGCACGGCGACGCAGGAACGATGTGGACGGTCATTCAGTATTTCAATTCGTTTTTGCGCGCGTCGATTACCTCCCGCGATCCGCGCTCGGCATTTAACACGCTTGAACATTACAGATTAATGGCGGAAAAGTTAATCGACAATTATCCGGAATGGCTGGAAAAAATTTATTACTTTTTCAAATATTACGGGCAAGAAGCAAACAAGTATCAGGTTTATTTTATTCTCGAAACCGCTTCGCACGACCTTTACGCGGTAACAAAACTTGCGTATGAAAAGAAAATTAAAAATTTCTCCGCTCTTTTGGAATTGTTTTTAACTCTCGACCAACCGATTGAAGAAGACGCCGAAACCGAACACGAAACTTCGCTTATCGGCGTTAGAATTGCACAAGCAAAACTTGCCGCGTTCTTTATAAGAAAAAAAGAAATTGAGTTTGCAAGAGAAATTTACAAGGATATGCTGGTTGAACCGAAATCGCGAATCGAAAAAATTAAAGAAATAATTTTCTCGACCGAAACTAACGAATTTTGGGAAATTACGCCGCGCGGAGTAAATTTTTATTTTGTCGAAAAAGAAGACCGCGACGCTTTGAAAATCTTTTTCGATTGGTTCGAGAATAAAAAAAGCTAAGGGCTCTCAAATATAAATACCGCTCTTTGCGGAGCAGGATAACCTTCGATTGTCAAATTCGGATTTTCCTTATCCAAAAAATCTTCCAGCGATTCGAAATCCATCCACCCGGTTTTGCGTTGCTCGTCGAAAGTCGTGCGCGAAACGTTTACAAGTCTGATATTCTTAAACTTAACGCGTTGCAACCAACTTGCCAAAGTCGGCGCGCTCGGAATAAACCAAACGTTTCGCATCTTCGCGTATCTCTCTTTGGGAACGAGAATCTCTCCGGCTTTGCCGTCGATTACAAGTGTTTCGAGAATGATTTCCCCGCCTGAACGCGCAAGATTTTTTAGTTTCAGCAAATGGTCAAAGGGCGAACGGCGATGATAAAAAACGCCCATTGAAAAAACGGTATCGAAAAATCTCATTTCGTCAGGCAATTCGTCGATTCCGAAAGGCAAAACTTCGGCGTTTATTTTAGGTAAGAATTTTTTTAGCGCTTGAAATTGCGCGAAGTTCTTTAAATACGGTTCAACGCCCAAAACAAACTCCGGTTTGCGGTCAAGCATTCTGAAAATATAATAACCGTTGCCGCAACCGATGTCGAGAACTTTGCGATTCCGCAAGTCGCTAATTTCATTTTTAACTCTGTCCCATTTCAAATTCGAGCGCCATTCCGCATCGATTTCAATTCCGAAAACGTTAAACGGTCCTTTGCGCCAAGGCATTAGTTTTTTCAGTTGTTCTTTTATTTTATTTTTTTCAGAACCGTTAATTTCCGCCTCGCTTCCGATTTGAACTTCGTCGCGACTAAAATCAAAATTGGCGGCTTTTACGTTCGGCAAGTTCCTTAATACTTCTTCGAAAAAATTGTAATCCGACGAACGCTTGATTTTTACGGCGGCGTTTTGAAATTCGGGAATTAATTTATCCAATCCTTTCTCGGTAAGAAATTTTTCTATTTCGTGAACGTCAATCATTTTATTGCAAAATATGAAGCAAACGTGAAATATTTATACCAAAGATAAAACTTGGAGAACCCGATTTTTTCAATTCTTTCTTTGTGTTCGTCCAAAGTTTCGGGAATTAGAACATTTTCGAGCGCTTCGCGTTTTTGGCTTATTTCCAATTTCGAGTAGCCGTTAAATTCCTTAAAATCGTAATACAAATCGGTCATCAATTTTTGTTCTTCGCCGTCGGAAAATTTAATTTTTTCGGAAACAATTAAAATTCCACCGTCTATCATACCGTTAAAAATTTTGCGTAAAAGATTTCCGCGTTGCTCACGCGGAATAAATTGCAACGTGTAATTCAAAACAACGACGGAAGCGTTTTTTATTTCGATTTCCGAAATATCGGCGCATTTTAATTCGATTTCCATTGTGGACGGCTCGCTTAAAAATTCTTTGCTTCGCTCTATCATTGCTTGCGAATTATCCACCGCGATAATTTTTCCCTTTTTCCCTTCAAGACTTTTTTGCATCGAAAGCGAAGCCGCACCGAGCGAACTTCCCAAATCGTAGCAATTCGTTCCTTCCTTAAAAAAACGCTTTGCCAAAAGTCCGATTGCCGTAATTGAAGCGGCGTAACCAGGAATTGAACGGCGCAACATATCTTCGAAAATACTTGCCACTTTTTCGTCAAAACGGAAATCGACTATCTTTTCCAGCGGGTCGCTATAAACGTTATCTTTTTTATCCATAGTTGAAATAATTTATAATAGACGATTTGCAAAATAATAAAAATTGCTTTTCTGTTACGCTTGAACCGATTGGCGTTGTTCATAAAATTTTGAGAAATATTTTAATCTGTTTATTTCGTGTAATTCGGCACGCCGACGAAACAGACCGCAATAAGGTTTTGTCGCTCGGTTTCTTTATTTTATTTTTACGTATCGATTTTATTGTTCTACTGAATTATTGTTGGAGTGAATGTGAAAATACTGAACAGAGCAATTGTCAATTTTGTTAAACTTTTACCGAAATCCGTCGTCAGCGTTTTTGCAAAGAAATACGTTGCTGGAACAAAACTTGACGATGCGGTTCGCGTTACGAAAGAATTAAACGCAAAAGGAATCTTGACCACAATCGACGTTCTCGGCGAATCGATTACAAATCTTGACGACGCACGAGAAGAACAAAAAGCATGTATGCGCGTGCTGGAAGCGATTGAAAAGCACAATCTCGACGCGAATTTATCGATTAAACCGACTTCGCTCGGACTTGCGATTGACGAGAACGTATGTTTTGAACTTGTTAGCGGACTTGTTGCCAAGGCGAAAGAGATGAATAATTTTGTTCGCTTGGATATGGAAGATTCGCCTTACACTGATGCGACTTTTGAGCTTTACAAAAAGTTGCGCGAAAAATTCGGCGTCGAATACGTTGGCGTGGTTGTGCAAGCGTATTTGAAAAGAACGATTGACGACGTCGCAAAACTTAATCCGCTTGGAACGAATTACCGCTTGTGCAAAGGAATTTATATCGAACCGCCGGAAATTGCCTATCAAGACAGAGAAGAAATTCGCGAGAATTTTCTGAAAATTTTGGACAAAATGCTTACGGACGGAAATTACGTCGGAATTGCAACGCACGACGATTATTTAATTGATAACGCTTACAGAATGATTAAAGAGAAAAATATTCCAAAAGACAAATACGAATTCCAAATGCTTTATGGCGTGCGCGAGGAATTGCGCGATAAAATAAATTCCGACGGTCACAAAATCCGCATTTACGTTCCGTTCGGCGAACGTTGGTACGAATATTCGATGCGTCGCTTGCAAGAAAATCCGCAAGTAGCTTGGTATATCACAAAAGCATTGTTTACCAAATCATGATTGTTCTCGGAATCGAAAGCTCGTGCGACGAAACTTCGGTTGCGGTAATTTCCGACGGAAAACTTGTCGCGAATTTAATTGCTTCGCAAGATTTTCACGCTAATTACGGCGGCGTCATTCCTGAGCTTTCCAGTCGCGCGCATTTGCAAATAATTACGCCGCTTTTCAAGCAAGCTCTCGAAAAAGCGCAAATCACAAAAGACGCAATCGACGTAATCGCTGCGACCGCCGGACCTGGACTTATAGGCGCGTTGCTTGTCGGACTAACTTTTGCAAAAGGATTGGCTTATTCGCTTTCAAAACCATTTGTCGCCGTAAATCACATCGAAGGACATATTTTTTCCGGTTTCCTTATGGAAGAAAAACCGCAGTTTCCGTTTCTCGGACTTGTTGTTTCCGGCGGACACACGTTGTTGTTGATTGTAAAAAGCGAACTCGAAATTATTCGTTTGGGAACGACAATCGATGACGCAACAGGCGAAGCGTTCGACAAAGTGGCGAAAATGCTCGGCTTAGGTTATCCTGGCGGACCTAAAATTCAAGCGCTTGCTGAAAAATGCAGTAAGCCGGATTTCTCTTTTCCTGTTGCAAGAACCAAAAACGAATACGATTTTTCTTTCAGCGGACTTAAAACATCGGTTCTGAGATTTTTGCAAACGAATTACGAAAACGCCTTGCCGCCCGAGGAAGATAAACCGTGCATAGCGCGGGCGTTTCAAGACGCGGTCGTTAAAGCGCTTGCGACTCGCGCGGAAAAAGCGTTGAAAAATCACGACGTAAAATCAATTTCAGTAGTCGGCGGTGTGGCGGCAAATTTAGGAATAAAATCGGCGTTTGAAAATCTTGCAAAGAAATACGGCAAAACGCTCGTTATGCCTTCTCTTGAATTTTGCGGCGACAACGCGGCGATGATTGCCTTGCGCGGCAAGCAACTTTTTGAGCGCGGCGTCGTCTCGCCCTTGAATTTCAACGCTTTCCCTGCATTGCCCGAAAATTATTTCAGAAAGGTTGCGGAATGAATTTTTGGAAATCGAAAGAATTTTACCTCTCGATAGGCGTGTTTTTCTTTTTGTTCTTTTTCTTTTATCTCTATTTGTTTACGCCAAACTATTTTACGAATGCATCGTTGCGCGAATTTGAAATAAAGAAAGGCGAAACGCTGGATTCAATTGTTGAAAGAATGTTTAAGGAAGGTTTAATCAGAAACACAAGCGGAATGAAACTCGCCGCTTACATAACCGGTTCTCAAAATAAATTGAAAGCGGGCAAATACATATTGCGCAGCGGTTCTACGTTTTTTGAAATTCTCGACGAATTGAAAAAAGGCGGTAAAAGAAAACAAAAGCGCGTGGTAATTCCCGAAGGCATTTGGCAAAACAAGTTGGCGGAATTGCTTCATCGCGAATTGAATCTTGACGCGGATAAAATAATGCGACTTTCGTCCGACAAAAAATTTATTCGTTCGCTCGGTTTGAACGTCGATAATCTCGAAGGATATTTGCTTCCCGAAACGTATTATTTTTACGTCGATGCGAACGAAGCGGAAGTTTTGCAAAGATTAAAATACGAAAACGATAAAATTTTTGAACCGGAAAGAATTCAAGCGCAAATGAAAAAATTGAAAATGAACCGTCATCA
This sequence comes from Melioribacteraceae bacterium, assembly GCA_015494845.1. Lineage (GTDB taxonomy): Bacteria > Bacteroidota > Ignavibacteria > Ignavibacteriales > Melioribacteraceae > WGAL01. The sequence continues at coordinate 2,915 of WGAL01000122.1, read as the reverse complement.
AATACTAACGCTCGCTTCGATAATCGACGGCGAATCGAACAAAGTTTTCGAGTTTCCGCTAATTTCCGCCGTTTATCACAATCGTTTGCGCAAGGGAATTCCGTTGCAAGCCGACCCGACAATTCAATATTTGAAACGGAACAGACGACGCTACAACAAAATTTATTACAAGGATTTGGAAATCAATTCGCCGTTCAATACGTATAAATACGCCGGCTTGCCGCCCGCGCCGATAAATAATCCCGGCAAGGACGCGATTTACGCCGCGCTTTTTCCCGCAAACGTTAGTTATCTTTACTTTGTCGCCGACGGCAAAGGCGGACACAAATTTGCGACGCGTTATTCGGATCATTTGAAAAACATAAGAGCATACAGAAGATGGCGACGCGCACACCGTTAATATTGTTGGTTCTCGCTGTTTTGCTTTTTTCCTGCGCAAAGCAAGTTCCGCCTAGCGGCGGGCCAAAGGACACTGAACCGCCTACAATTATTGCAACGGAACCGTTAAGCGGGACGACAAATTTTCGCGGCGACAGAATCAGCGTTGAGTTTTCGGAATACATCGACAAGGGAAGCGCACGCGACGCTGTTTTTATTTCGCCTTCTGTTGAAAATTTCAAACTCGATTGGAGCGGAAAAACACTCGAAGTGTTTTTTAAGGATTCGCTCAAAAAGAACACTACTTACACGGTTACTTTCGGAACCGGCATTCGCGATTTAAACAATAAAAACAGAATGGCGGAAGCGTTTACGCTTGTTTTTTCAACCGGCGAAAAAATCGACAAAGGCGAAATTAGCGGATTTGTTTTTGACCCGAAGCCGCAAGACGTTCACGTTTTTTGTTACAAACTTTCCGATTCAAATTATGTTAATCCTTCCCTGCAAAAGCCGGATTACATTACGCAGTGCGGCGACGACGGATTTTATTTGTTTTCCGGACTTGGCAAATCGAGTTACTTGCTTTTTGCCGTAAAGGACGAAAACGGCGATAATTTATACGGCGAAGGCGAGGCAATCGGCGTTCAAAGCGGTGAGGTTACGCTTAAAAGCGATTCGGCGAAAGTTACGGATGTAAATTTTAAATTGACAAAAATCGATACGGTTGCGCCGGAGATTGATGAAATTGTAATGACCGATAGAAATCACATTTTGGCGAAATATTCCGAAACAATTGACAGCGCAAAATTAAACGCTAATCAATTCCAAATAATCGATTCGACGACGCTGAAAATTTATCCGGTAAAATACGCTTACAAAGGAAAAGTAAAGCGCGAAAAAGTTCTATTTGCTTTCAATCTCGATTCGCTCGCAGGCGAAGGACTTTATTTTATTGCCGGGGAAGTTTACGACAAAAGCGGGAACAAGTCGAAAAAAACTGAGACGGAAATTTACTATAACAACAAACCGGATACGCTCGCGCCGCAAATCGTTTCGGTTATTCCGGCAAACGGCGAAAAGAAATTGAGTTTAACGCATCCCGCAATTTCCGTTCTTTTTGACGACGGCGTGAATTTTTCGGCGACTTCTTGTTCGCTCAAAGACGAGAAGGGAAGGGCAGTGAAGTTTTCGGTTCAAAAAGTTAATGATGCTGAGTTTTTAATTTTACCTAAAAATAAATTACGTTCGTCGTCCGAATACAAATTGGAAATTGATTTTTCAGCGCTTAGCGACGCTGCCGGAAATAAGAAAGATACGACAATCACGTACAAACTCGAAACGCTCGACGCGATTGATTTGGTTTCCGTTGAAGGGACGGTTGTTTCTGCAAAAGGAAAATCAAATGTTTTTGTGGTTCTCAATAAAATTAAGGGAAATAGAAATTACAAGACGAAAGCCGGAGCAAGCGGGAAGTTTAAATTCGCTTCCGTTTTGCCGGGTAAATATTTTATCTGGGCGTTTGAAGACAAAAACCGTAACGGCGAATACGATTACGGTTCGCCGATGCCGTTGAAGTATTCCGAAAAATTTTATTTCCGCAACGACACGTTGAATATTCGTCCGCGCTGGCCTGTTAAGAATGTTAACTTGTAACGGTTTTGTCGCCGTTTAATAGTCAAAAAATCTTATATGAATTGGCAATAGATTTTTATAATTTTAAAATTAAAATTTTTTATCTCGAAGATATTTTCAAGGAATAAATGTTTACCAAATACGGATACTCAACAATAGGTTTAGTTTCGGTTATAGCGTTAATTGTTATTGCCGCTTCTTTTTTCTTAAAAAATGATTTAGTGAAATATTTGTTGATTGTAATTTCCGCCGGATTTTTCCTTTTTACGCTTTACTTTTTTCGCGACCCAGAAAGAATTCCGCCTAATGATAAAAACGTGATTGTTTCGCCTGCCGACGGAAAAGTTTTATTAATTAAAGACGTAAATGGCAATCCGTACGTGGAAGGCGATGCGGTGCAGATTTCAGTTTTTATGTCTCCGTTGGACGTTCACGTAAATCGCATCCCAGTTGACGGGAAAGTAGATTATTTGAAATTCGTTAAAGGAAAATTTCTTGCCGCGTTTAACGATAAAGCCGATTTGGAAAACGAGCGGAACGAAATCGGAATTTTATCTCAACACGGTAAAGTATTTTTCACGCAAGTTGCCGGCGTTTTTGCGAGACGAATAATTTCCGGATTGAAAAAAGGCGAAGAAGTTAAAATAGGCGAACGTTTCGGAATGATAAAATTCGGAAGCCGTTGCGATATTATTGTTCCGAAAAACAAATGGAGAGCCGAAGTAAAAGTAGGCGAACACGTGACCGCCGGCGAAACCGTAATTTTCAGATTGGCAAATGAGAAAGATTAAATTTACAAGAGCGATATTTCCTAATTCATTTACGGCGTTCAATTTATTGAGCGGCTTTTTCTCAATAATGTACGCCGCGCAAAACGAATTGATAACTTCCGCGATATTTATTTT
>WGAL01000121.1 GCA_015494845.1 Melioribacteraceae bacterium | reverse complement strand
GTTTTCCGAAGGTTAATCGTATTTTCCCCCCGAAAATATAAGGCAAAGCGAATGCGCCGTTTTTAATTTCCGATTTGTAAATGCTTTCCGCGCCGCCAAGAAAATTTACAAAAACTGAACCGACGCTTGTGTCCGTCGAGAAAAACAGAAATTTCGGTTTGTCGTTAATTAAATAACCGATAGAATTTCCGAACAAAGACGAATAGCCGTCCGTTGTTCCTTTAATTTCGTATTCGAACTCGGCAAGAAAATAATCGAGTTTTCTTTTGTCGATTGGATTGAGCAAATCCCTTTTATTATTTAGTTCAATCAATCTCGCGGCGATTTCGCGCCTTGTTTTCGGCTTCTCGAACGAATCGTAATTTTCAAGCAAACCGTTTTCGTTCAATCTTTCCAAAAAATCGTAAATCTTATTTTCCGTTTCCACGTATCCGACTTGCGAATAAAACGCGACCGGCAAAATGAAAACCAACAAAGCAAAAAATTTTTTCATCTGATTTCTTCCCATTCTTTTGAAGCCGATTTGTTTGCAAATATAACGCTCAAAGCGTTTGCGAGCCAAGTAAAAAAAATTTTCCAGTGTCCGTATTTTCTGTAACGGCGGGGCGATTCGTAAACGTAACAATCTTTTGCGTAAAAAATATCGCCTTTCTTCCGCAAGCGTTTGAACAAATCGAAATCCTCGCCCGCGGCAAGTTCTTCGTTGTATCCGCCGATTGACCAGAAATCCGAGGCGCGGATAACCTGGCATTCGCCGCGTCCCATTCCCAAGCCGATTAAATTCAGCAAATGAAAATATTTATTGTAAAAGCCCAAGAAAATTTTGTCCGGAAAAACTTCTTCTTCGGGAAAAACTTTTACTGGGCAAGTCATTGCAATTTTATCAGAACCGTAAAATTCGCCCAGCGCCGTTTCAAAAAGTTTTTGCGCGTCTTCCAGTCGCGTGTCGGCGTTAAGAAAAATTAAGATTCCGCCTTCCGCCGCTTTTGCGCCTGCGTTTCGTCCTTCGGCGATTAATTGCCTTTTATCCGATTTGTGTTCGATTATTTTATCGGCGTATTTTTTTGCGATTTCCAAAGTTCTGTCTTTGCTTCCGCCGTCTGAAACAATTATTTCGTAATCGAATTTCTCTTTTAATTTTTTATCGGAAAGCGAACGCAAAAGTCCGCCGATTAGTTTTTCCTCGTTTAACGCCGGTATGATTACGCTGATTTTCAATTCTGATGTTAAAATATTTTCTTCGTCTTTGGCGGATTGCGTTCACAACAAATAGTTACGGTTTTATTTTAACTAGCTCACGTTATGACAGATTACCGCGTCGCTCCGCTCCTCGCAATGACAAAACCAACCATTCATCCAATCATCCATCATTCCATTAAACAGTCGGCGAATCGTCAATTACTTTCATCTTGTCGCCAATCTCGGTAATAGTAACTTTGTCGATTAACTCTTTCGCCTCTTCAAACGTAACTTTCGCGGTTTCCAACTTTGCCGCGTTTGCCGAAGCCAGCGCCGTTGCGTATTTAACGAAATCGTTGAAAACATTATCTTTCTCGATTCCGTGAATAACGCCTGCGGTAAAAACGTCGCCGCTTCCCGTCGCGTCGATTTCGTTAACTTCCGGCGGCGTAATTTTATACAAATATCCGAACTTCATCGCGTACGCGGGATTTCCGCCGTCGGTTAAGAACGCTAACTTTACTCCTTTTTCGTAGAGCGATTTCAGAAAATCGATTTTGCTTTGCTCGCTTTGCAAATCGATATTTAGCGAGCGTTCGACTTCCTCGACGTTGTTGTGGACGGCGAACGGCGCAAGGTCGAGACATTCTTTAAAATGCGCGCCGTAAGTATCGAGAAACGTGATTTTGTCAAATTTATTTCCAAGTTCAATTCCTTTGAAAAAAATTTCCGCCGCATCTTCGTTCGGCACGGAGCCGGAAAAAAGCATAACCGAACTGTTTTCGTACATCTTTTCTAACTTGGCGGAAAGTTTTGAAATATCTTGCGGCGCAAGCGCAATGTTTTCGGATATGAAAGTCGTAACACGCTTCCCGTCTTCAATAATTACAGCTGCGTCGCGCATCTCGCTTTTCACGGAAGAGGCGTAAAAATTAATTCCTTCGTTTTCAATCACTTGACGGTAAATTTTACCGTTGTTTCCTCCAATCGGAACAACGGCGAGATTTTTTATTCCGAGCAAATTCAGTTCCCTGCCGACGTTAATCCCCTTTCCGCCTGCGGAATAAACGCTTTTCCCGACGCGGTAAGTTTTTCCTTTTTCAAAATTCTTAACGAAAAATCTTCTTTCCAAAAGCGGATTTAACGTAACCGTAATTACCATTTGATTTTTCCTTATTGTCTGTATCTGTACCAATCGCCGTAAAGCGGAGTAATTAATTTGTAGTCGCCAAAACCGGTTTCATCCACAAAAACAAATTCGCGGTTAATGTCGTAGTAATACCAAACTTGATACGGCTTTGTGCCGAGTTCTAACGGATGCCGTTCCACTTGATGCGGCGGTCCCAACGTGATGTAAACTTTTCCCATATCGGTTTTCCAGCCAGGGAAATAGTGTTCGAAATGCTTGTTTGCGTAATCGACGCGACGATAATATTCGTAAAGCACTTCGTTTATCGGCGTATCCGGCGAAGGGTCTTTGCTTTTCCAAAACTCTTCGAATTTTTTCAAACGCTCGTTGTAATCTTTCGTTTCGAGCAAATCGTCAATTACGCTCGGAGGCGCAATATATTGCATTTCCTCAATCGCCAAATTCAAATCGGTAATTGACGGCGGGAAATATTTTATTCTGACAAAAAAGTTTTTTGTAATCGAAACGCTTTTCTCGGTCTCGTCGTCAATAACCGCAACGCCGAGATTGTATTTGCCTAATTTCAGTTTAATCGGTTTTACCGTAAACGTAATTTTGTTCTTGCCTTTTTTCATCAATTGTGAAGAATTTACAATAAACGCCTCGTCGCTTTCGATACCGTAAATACGGAACTTCATCAAAACGTTGCGCTCTTTGCCGGAATAAACGTAAAAGAAAACATCCAGCGAATCTTGTCCTGACGAAACGATATTTTTTATATTCGGGATAATTCGACCGTCTTTACTTTTCCCTTGATAAAGCATCAAGTCGCTAATTCCGAATTCATGATTTATTTTTCTTACCGTAATTTTCTTTTTGAAATCAACCTTGCTCAACGAATATTTATCCGTAATCAAAATTTTTACCGAATAAACCCCAGGCGTTAAGGAAAATTTTTTCGAACTGATGTTGAAATTTTTGTAATCGCGCGCGCTCTTGTAATTTGGCGCGGCAAGTTTTTCTTTCCACAATTTCTCGAAAAGCAAATGCGTTCCGCTCGAATCGTAAAAATCGGTTTCAATCGAATAACTTGCCAAAAATTTATTGTTCTTACGAATAAACGACAAACTCGTATAAGGTATTTGGAAAAACATTTTCAACTCGGTTTTGCCGCTGTCTTCGGACAAATAATTGTACGCGTCAAAATATATTTTCGGACTTAACGCTTTTTTCGCTTTGTCCCTATCCACGTAATCCGCTTGCGCAAAAAGAATTTGCGATATAAAAGCAACGGTTAAAAAAATTTTGACGATGATTTTCATAAAATTCTCATTGTATTTATAACATTATTCAAAAATAATATTTATTAAGGAAAGAAGATAATTATTCGATAAAAACGGGAAGCGGCGAAAAAACTTGAGAAGCCAAATCATGCGGCAAATTTTATTTAATAAATAGTAAATTTGTGTTTTATATGAATTCCGTTTACGAAAATATTGCGACAAAATTTAACGACCGTTATTCCGGCGATGATTTCGCGCATATTTCACGGATACTTGCGCCGTTTAAGATTAGAGAAAAAATTCTCGAAATCGGATGCGGAACGTTTTACTGGAACAGCGTTTTTGATTTCCGCGCCTTTGGCGTCGATATTTCAAAAGAGATGCTTTTGCAAAGCAATGTTAAAAGTCGCGTTGCCGTCGCTACCGCGGAAGCGCTTCCGTTCACAAAAAATACATTCGATTTTATTTATGTAATTAACGCGTTCCACCAATTTGATAACAAACGGAAAGCCGCAAAAGAAATTTTTTCCGCATTGAAAGAAAACGGCGAAGCGTTAATTGTAAGCGCGGATTTTCACGGCTCCGAGTTCAAATGGTATTTGTACGATTATTTTCCGCAAACAAAAGAGTTTGACGAGAAACGTTTTTTATCTGTCGAGCAATTTAATTTGTTGTTTCGTGACGTGAATTTCGGTTCTGTTGAAATAGAAAATTTTCATACCGTAAACAAAATTTATTACGGCGGGGAAGTTTTTTCCGACAAATTTTTACGCAAACACAATTCGTCGCAATTGGCGCGTCTTTCCGAAGAAGAATATTCCGAGGGAATCTCCAAAATCAAAGATGCTATTGCTCAAAACGCGCAAACCGAGTTTGTCGTTCGCATTCCGCAAATTTATATTTTGCTAAGAAAATAACGGTAAGCAAAATTAAGCGCCCAAAATTTCCTTTGCATAGAAGATTTTTATATCTTAATTTTATTTATCTTTTCATTGCTTCAACGAATTAGAGGAGAATATGGACATTCACGGAAAAACGGTTTTAGTTCTCGGCGGCTGGGGTTTGGTCGGGAACGCGATTATCAGAAAAATTATCAAAAAAAATCCCAAACGAATAATTGTAACGT
>WGAL01000120.1 GCA_015494845.1 Melioribacteraceae bacterium | reverse complement strand
GGTTAAAGAAATACGAGCCGATTGTTAAAAACGTAGCCGAAAAATACGGCGTAAGCGATAAATTAATTAAAGCGATTATTCTCGCCGAATCTGCCGCAAAACACGACGCAGTATCGAACGCGAACGCAAAAGGTTTGATGCAATTAATGGACGGAACCGCGCGCGAGATGGGCGTCAAAAATCCTTTCGACCCGCGCGAAAATATCGAAGGCGGCGCGAAATACATTTCGAAATTGCTGAAAGATTTTGACGGACAAATCGATACCGCGCTTGCCGCTTATAACGCCGGTCCGCAAAACGTTAAAAAATTCAACGGAATTCCGCCGTTTGAAGAGACGCAAAATTACGTTAAACGCGTAAAAGCATATTTGAAATTTTTCGAAGGTGAATAAAATGAAAGAGATGCAAAAATTAATCGAAATATTAAAAAAAGAACGCGATTATCTGAAAAACTTTTGCGACGTGGCATTGCAAAAACAAAAGGCGTTGCTTGCAAACAATCACGAAAAGTTTGAGGAAAAAATAAAAGAGGAAGAATTTTATTTATCGAACCTTTACCGTAGCGAAAAAGAAAAAAACGCAATTTTAAAACCGATTTTCGGACGCGAACTTACTAAGACGGAAAGAAAATTGAAAAATTTATTTCCGGTTCTTGAAAAAATAGCGGACGGAAGAGAGGTAGAGGAGTTAAAAAAATTAAAAGAAGAGATTAAAGAATATGCGACAAAACTCGAAAAGATAAACAATCAAAACATTTTTCTCATTAAAAACGCGCGGCAATTTTTAATTGATACAATCAACACGCTGATGAACGAAAAAAGAGCAAAAATAGTCGATAGGAAAGTATAATGCCTTTATCAAGAATATTTGAAATATCGCGAAACAGTTTAACGGCTTACCAGAAGGCGCTCGGCGTAACATCAAACAATATTACGAACGCTTCGAACCCGAATTTTTCGCGTCGGAGAGTGCATATGCAAGCGTCTGCGCCTGAAGTTATAAATAATGTTGAACTCGGAACAGGCGTAACGATTTCCGACGTAAGACGCGTAAAGAATACGATTTTGGACGCCCAAATCAGAAAATTTACGCAACTTCAAAACAGCAACAGTTACGAAGCCGGACTTTTGGGAAGCATCGAATCGTTAATGTCCGAACCTTCGGACGACGGACTTTCGAATTTGATAAAACAATTTTTTAACAGTTGGGACGAACTTGCTTACGAGCCGTCGTCCACTGCGGCGAGAGCCAATGTAATCAATGCGGCTCAAAGAATGTCAAATAAATTATCTACCGTTTACAAAGGGATTACGCGTTTGAAGAAAGATTTGATTGACGATGCGGAAAGCACGGCAAGTCAAATTAATTCATTGCTGGAAAATCTAACCGAGGTAAACCGGCAAATTTACGATTCTCACATCAAAGGTGAACAGCCGAATACTTGGCTCGATAAACGCGACGAAATTCTTGAAGAATTAAGTCAATACGTAGATACGACCGTTCACATCGGAGACGACGAAACGGCTACGGTTTCAATAGGCGGCGTTTTCGTGGCGAATAAAACAACGTACAATGAAATTAACGTGGAAACGGAAACCTCCGGCAACAGCACAAGAATAGTTATTAAGACGGACGACGGCGCGGCTCTCAGAATAAAAAGCGGGAAACTTTACGGTATTACGAACGGCTACAATAATTTAATCAGCGATTATTTGGAGCGGCTTGACAATATCGGCGAAGCGTTGATGAACTCGGTAAATGAAATTCACGAGGCGAATTACACGCTTGAAAACACGCCGCAAACCGGAGTGGAATTTTTTACAGGTTATGATAACGGCGTTCTTACAATTAATGAAAATATAATTGACGACCCGAAAAAAATTGCAATTTCTTCCGACGGCAGTCCTGAAAATAACGACGGGGCGCTCAGTATTGCGGCGTTAGCCGATGAAAAATTAATCGATAACGAAACGATAAATAATTATTACTCTTTATTGGTCAGCGATATTGCCAACAGCAAGATGAACAGCGAAAACGAAGCGAACAATTACGAGTTGGTGGTTCAGCAATTTCAGGCGCAACGTTCCGAAGAATCTTCCGTAAACGTGGACGAAGAAATGGTAAATATTTTGAATTTTCAACGTTCGTACGACGCGGCGGCGCGTTTAATCAGAGTGGCGGACGAAATGTTACAAACATTAATAGAAATGGTGTAAAAAATGAGAATAACTGATAAATCTCTTCAGGCAATCTTTCTAAACAATTTAAGTGAAGTGCGGAAGCAATTGAATCAAACGCAAACCAAAATCGCTTTGGGAAAGAAGATTACAAAGCCGTCGGACGAACCGTTCGGCGCAACGCGGTTGATGCGTTTAAATTCGCAAATCGAAGATATTGACACGTATCTGAAAAATATCGATAACGGAATGTCCTTTACCGACATAACTATTTCCGTGATGAATAAAATTCAAGAGCAAGTTTCAAACGTAATTGCCGACTTAAGTAATTCAATTGACGCGACGGAAAATCCGCAAGACTTTGCCAATAAAGTGGATTTGGCTCTAGAAAATTTACTTTCGCTTGCCAACTACAAATTCAACGGCAAGTACATTTTCGGCGGAACGAACCGCGACGAAGCGCCTTACGGTTGGGACGCCACAAATTCATTTATTGAAGAAAAAACAACATCGCTTGACGGTTATCAAAGAATAAGAATTTCCGGCACGGTTACACAAAAAATAAACGAGCCTGGACGCGATTTATTCGGAACGGTCGGAAATCCGCCTGGAACGGATTTGTTTAATTCGTTGATTTCAATTAAAGAGAAATTGGAAAACGGCGAAATCGTAAGCGCGGACGATTTGGAAAATCTCAATAATATAAACGAACATATTATAAGCGAGACCACAAAAATGGGCACGTATTATAAGCGGATGGAAGACCAAAAAACTTTGCTTGAAAATTTGCGACTCGACGTGGAATCGCTAATGGCGAAAGAACAAGAAGTTGATGTTCCACGCGCGATTATGGATATGCAAAACTACCAGGCAAGTTTGGACAGAACGCTTAAAATATCGGCTCAAATTTTACCGAAATCTCTTTTGGATTATTTATAGTAATGTAAACAAAAAGTTTTCTTTGTCGATTATAAAAAGTCGAGTAATGGAAATT
>WGAL01000119.1 GCA_015494845.1 Melioribacteraceae bacterium | reverse complement strand
GCAGAATCAAACAGCCGTCGATTTAAGCGCTTCAAATATAATAATTTAGCATAAAAATTTCATCTTTATAGTTGTGAAAAAAGCGTTCTTTAAGCGCGATTTTTTACATTTTTTAATTTTCCCCGAAAAATTTATTGCCGTAAATTATTCAGGTTAAATTGTTTACGGCAACTTTCCCGTTTTCTTTAAATAAATTTACGCCCGGAAAAGTTATTTTACGCATAAATTTCTGTAAGAACACGTAAGACATTTCATTTTGGATGTTGTCGCCCTCGGAAAAATATTTCCGTCGATAATTTTTACAATGGAACGAATGTGGTTTTCAATTTCCAACAGTCCTTTTTCCGTTATCGGAACTTCAACGAGTTTGTTCTTGCTTCGTATAAAAACAAGATAAGCGGTTTTAACTTCTTTGTTAAAGTTTTCGCTTATTAATTTTGCGTAGCAATGGGCTTGAGTCCGGTAAGTTTTGAAAATTCTTTCGTTGTAAACGGCAAATTTGTAATCGAGAGGCGAGGCGGTTCCGTCGCTTAGAAACAAAATCTCGTCAATAATCCCGCGCAAGTTTTTAGAGGTTAAATAAACGTCGGTTTTTTTATCGATAACATTCAAGCGTTTGCGCAAATAATCTACGTTTACCTTCAATTTTTTTTCGTGAATTTCGCGACCTTTCATCGCTTTGTAATAAAGTTCTTCGTGTTGAGGTATCGCCAAAACGTACATAAAATAAATGTAGCGCGGACAGTAAAGATATTCGATAATATCCGAAGGCGTTACGGAAATTGTTCCCGGTTCGTCGCCGTATATTTCGTCGGTAAAATCGCTCATAGGAAAAGTTGTTTCACTTCGTCGGTAATCATTTTTTTATCGAACGCTTGTCCGAGCAAAACGGTTTCGCGCAATTCGTCTTTGCTCATCGGAAAAATGTAAACCGAATCGTTTTCGGGATTTATGTATTCCTCGATTTGAATTTGCAGCGTATCAACTTCGGTTTTTTCAAGCGAACCGAGAAAAACGGAATATTGCACGCGGTAAAGCCCTATTTTTTCGCACGCTTTCGCCACCTTGTTTCGCGCGCGGTCGTCTTTAATATCATACATCACCCAGCAAATCATATTTCTCGATATCCTCCGGTTTTAGTTTTTTCTTAACCAATTTCGAAGCGAACGAATGCGCTTCCAATTGAATAACGTTATTTCGCGATTGTTTTTTGCCTTTGTAAGGAATTTTATCGTCTTCCAAAAATCTGTTGTACGCTTCCATTAAAAGCATCTTGCCTTCCTTGTTTAAGGAATATCCGCCGGTGATTTCGTCCGTATGTTTCTTGTTTACTTTTTTCGCCGAAAACAATTTGAACACGGTTTCGTCGGCGTAAATTCTGAACGGCTCGATGAAATCGTAAACCATGGATTTTTGATTGTAATCGTCCCTGTGAAGAAAACCCAAATAAGGATCGATTCCGGCGATAAGCAATGCGCGTTCCACGCGGGAATAAAGAACGCCGTATGCGTAATTGAGGAACGCGTTGAAAGGATCGCGGGCGGGACGGAAAGAGCGCGTTTCGAATTTGTATTCGTCGGCGAGAATTTGCCCCAACACTCTGAAATATTCTTTCCCCGCGGAACCTTCAAAGCCGCGCAAACTATCGGCGATTTCCGTAATGTTGTTGCCTTCCAAATTTTCAACGGACGCGATTTTTTCGTTTAATTTGTTTATTACATTAACAAACAGCGCCGCTTTTTCTTCGCGGTGTTTTTTCAATCTTTTGAGAAAATCCCTTTGGTTCGTGATTTTTGCGGAAATCCAAGTTTTAACGAAATCGACGCCTTCGCGCGTTAAACTCGCAATCAATTGCCTTTTGCGTATTTTGGTCGTGCTTCCGAGTTTGCTCGACCAAACCCTTCCGTAAGGCGTTCCTTCGAATTGCATAAAAAGAATTTCGATGTTGTGCAACATTGCGAGTTCAATCGCGTCCACGCTCAAACTTACGCCTTTGTAAAGATGAATTGCGTTTAATTTTGCCGGCGCAATTTTTCTGCGGATAGTCTCTTCGCCCTTTTTTATGCGGACTTCAAACATATCGTCCTTTACGTGAACGTAAGCGCCGTAAGTATCGATTGATAAAATCATACTACTCCCGCTGTTGTAATTTCACCTTAATTTATACATCCATTTCACCAAAAAGTGTTTCACCTTGAGGTGAAATAAGCTGTTACTTTACGCTACGCTCAATTGTTGTATTACTACAAAAAGTTTTAACGCAAGGAATTTTTCAATTATTCGCTAATCCAACGAGCCCTAATTCCAATATTTTCTCGTTATTTTTTTGGGAAATATTTAACGTTATTTAATCCTTCAAAATCCTTATCTTGCGTCCAAACTGTTGCGTTATAGTTTATTGCTGTTGCGTAAATAATGCTATCAGCCATTGGAATCTTTTTCTCGTAACTTATTTTTGCCGCATGCATTGCAATTAAACTCGTAACATCAATTACTACTGCCTGATTCATTAAGGCGACAATTTCCAAGGCAATATTTTCGCCTTTTTCAACAAGCAGCTTTTTATAAATTTCATAAATATTGATTGTGGAAACCAAGAGTTTTTCAGTATCCTCAATTGCCTTTGCAAAATATTTTGCGTTTTTGCCGTTAGTTAAATATTCAAGCCACCCGGAGGAATCAACTAAGTTCATAGTCTGTCTCCTTCTCGCTCAATGTTTGTATCAATGCCTTTTAAAACACCGCGCATAGTTTTGATATTTTTTAACGGCACAATCTCAATTCGATTGCCGAATTCTAAAATTTGCAATTTTTGCCCTGGTTTTAATTTTAATTTTTCTCTTATTCTTTTGGGAATTACAATTTGATATTTAGGTGATAATTTTACGCTCTCCATATCGGCTCCATTTTTGTTTTACGAAAAAATATCGATTATGATTTTGTATGTCAAGAAAAAATTCATTTAAAAACTTTCAATCGTTCCGAACCCGCGGGAAACCGATTTCCCCAATCCGATGTAATCCGGTAAAACCGCGTTGGTGTAAATATGTCCGATAAAAGCAATCATATCTTTGTCTTTAAATTTTGTGGATTTCGGTTCAATTAACGGGAGTAATTCGATTTTTTCTTCCGCCGTGTAGCCGATGCCTTTGAAAAAACTCAGAATGTTGCCAATCATAATTTTAGATAAAAACATCATCGCCGTCGGACCGTCGTTGATTTTTAAATATTTTTTGTAATTCTCTTGGTTTAGCGCCATCCAAAGGGTTTTCAGTCTGTATCTTTTATAATCGCTTGTTAAAATATTAGGTTCGTAAATTTCCCTTTTAAGATTTTTCGAATAAACGTTCAGAACCAAGTCGCCGAGTTCGAGGCGCTTGATGCTCGTGAACAAATCGAGCAACAAATCCGCGCCTTCCTTAATTCCTACAAGCATCGGACTTTTATTTACAATCTTATATTGAACCAACGGATAAGAATAGCGCAGTTTACCGTCGTCGTAGTGATTGTGAAGAAGCGGCGATTTTTCCTTAAACACGTTTCCGATATATCCTCGCAATTTGTGTCCGTAATGCTGATGCAACTGAACTTCCGGAAACTTTACGTAAGCGATTGGTATTTGCAT
>WGAL01000118.1 GCA_015494845.1 Melioribacteraceae bacterium | reverse complement strand
GTCTTATTAACTATATTAACATATTTTGTTAATCATACTAACCAAAAATAAAAAAAACATAAGAAGATGCAAATGATAAATATCACAAAACTTTTGTATTGTAATGCAAGTCATTTTTGTCTTTTGTCTCCAAAATCACAAACAATAAAAAGAAAATAAAAAGGGATGCCGAAAAGCATCCCTTAACTAATTGCAAACGTATGAAAAATCATTTCATCAAAATCATTTTCTTAGTTGTCGCATATTCGCCTGCTTTTAGCGTGTAGAAATAAACGCCGGATGAAAGTCTCGACGCGTCGAATTCCACCGCATAATTGCCTGGCGTTTGTTCTTTGTTTACCAATGTCGCTACTTCGCGCCCCAACATATCAAAAATTTTAAGTGTTACTTTTGTTTTCTTCGCTAATGAGTATTTTATGTTTGTCGTCGGGTTGAACGGATTAGGATAATTTTGTTTTAATTCGAATTTAGTTGGTAAACCGACAGATACTTCAACGACATCAGAATATTTGTATTCGCCGTTAATGTCGATTTGTTTTAATCTGTATGAATAATTACCGGATTTTCCAACGTTATCCATAAACGAATATTCTTTTGGCGAATTGCTGTTGCCTGCGCCTTCGACAAAACCGATTTTTTGCCATTCGGAATTTTCTGCTGCGCGCTCTATCTCAAATCCGTAATTGTTGATTTCGGTTGCAGTTTCCCAATTCAATTTTACGCTTGAGCCGCTGATGCTTGCGGTAAAAGAAGTAAGTTCTACTGGTACAGCCGATGAACTTGTATGATAAGGTCCTCCGGAAATTGAACCGAAATCAGGATCAAACCCTAGATTACCACCAGAAACGTCACCCGGAACAGTTACATCAGAAAAGTACGCTGATGCTGAAACCACAAAGGCAAAGAATTGATAAGTATCGCCAGACGATGCGCCGATTTCTGAATAAGGAATTGCAATCTCAAAACCTTGGTCGCTCCCGCCTCCGTTGTTAAATGCAAATGAAAGCGAATTCTGCGTAAAAACAGTTCCGTCTTCATCGCCGTTTGTCGCCGCCGTACCAGATTGGTCGCAACTACCTTGATAATGTGCTGCCGAGGAAGTAACATGTTTCGCTGCATCAAAATATATTGAGGTTGTACTCTTACCAGGATTCAATGCAAACATATAATCCACTTCAAAATCCGCTTTAAAGTTTGCATTACTTCCTCCGTTCCCGGAAATATAATGCCCGCCTCCAGAAACGGCAATTGCCGTTCCGCTCGAGGCGCCGCTTGCTCCGGAGCAATTTATCCAAATCCCGATACCATCATTCGTTGACGTATTTAAATTACCTTCAACTCCGAGATATAACGTCGAAACATCATCGTCGGCGTAATAAACAATTTTACTCACGTCAATATCGGCACCGAAACCGTTATTAGAATTTTGTTTTGTTGCCGCTACTTCATACAAATCATCCGTTAAACTACCGTCAACGACAAATTGCAACGGGAGTTTATCAGAATAATAATCATAAGTTCTCCACATTGCGTCGTTAGGAGAAGATCTCAAACTCGTATTAAAATCGGTATCCCCGTCATTTGCTATTGAAGTTCCAGAATTTTCATTTAAGTGATATAACAAAATAGTATTAGCATCCGAGGTAAAAGGATGCGAAGAAGTTCCTATTTTAAAATTAGAAGTGTAACGCGCCGTTTTCGAGTATCTTATTTCATCCAGCGCGCAATCAGTAATGTAACGAGTATATCCACCGTCGTAACGTGCGCCAAAATTAATTGCTGCTATTGAAGCATCCAGATTAAAATCGGGGTCGGTTGACGAGCCGACTTGTGTTCCGTCAAAAAACATTCTTGTTGTTGAACCATCATATGAAATTGCAATGTGATGCCATTCGTTTAATGTTAATTCATTAGTACCGCACGTTAATGTTCCTTCAATGTCAAACCCGCTTCCACTCCCGCTTAAAGCAATAATACCAATCCCTAGTTGGCTCCCGGAACCGCCGGTGTTTCTGAAATAAACCTCAAAGGAATATTTTCTGCTGACAATTGCTGGAAAAGTGCCGGAAGGCGGGACGGTATTTGCAGTCGGATATACCCAAAACTCAATCGTCCAATTACTACCGGTTACATCCAACTTATTGCTGGCATCATTAACGAAAAACGAGTCATCGCCGTCAAACTCGAGAAAACTTGTATTTTGAGCAAGCATTTGTCCGAACATTACAAATGCCATTAATAAAGTTAATCGTATAAATTTTTTCATTTTACCTCCTTTAAGGATATTTAATTGAATAAAGATTTCAATGTTAAAGTTTTCGAGAAAAATCAGAACGAAATTTTAGATAGAAAATGCGAAATAATATAAATTGTATAGGTAGTAATAATTATAAACGGAAAGATTAATAATTTCAAAACTTTTTCTTTTAAGCGACGATAATACGCATAATCTTTTTCTTTATGCACGCTTTTTATAAAATAGTCGCCGTTCGCTATTGTCCATTGTTTGTTTTTATGAAGTTCAAGTTTGGAAATATCTGTTTTTAATGGTTCCGGGAAGTTTGATTTCTCTTTATTCTCAAGAGTAAAAGTAATTTCACTATTCCACCAATCTATCGGGAATAAAACCACATAGTTTCTAACTTCTTTTTTGCTTCTTACGATAAATTCAGTTTTTTGCAATGATTGTAGTGGAAAAACATTCATTATAAAAACCTCATAGCTAAATTTTTTATCTTAATGATAAAATCTGTCTCTTATACACATCTGACGCTG
>WGAL01000117.1 GCA_015494845.1 Melioribacteraceae bacterium | reverse complement strand
TCGCGCAGATAAAGAAACCGCTTTGGGAAACGTTGTCGCCGTAATAGATTTGGCTCGCAGCGCAGGAATTGAAAAATTTACGGTTCAAACCGAAAAAATCCGCTAAAATGAGAACCTACGCTTTACTTGCATCAATCGGATTGCATTTGCTCTTTTTGATTTTTGCGCTTTATTTTTCGTTTGAAGAACCGCTTCAAACCGTTTCGCTCGGTTTCGGAAACGTGGAATTTACTACTTATACGAAAAATGAAAAGCGAAAAACGGCGTTTCAAAAAAACAATAGAAAAAGCGAAATTCAAAACGAAGGCGAGGGCGAGGCGCTTGAAAGCGAAGAAAAACAAGATTCTTCGCTGATTGCCGAAAATTCCGCTTACCGCACAAACATAGGCAAATTTTCCATTGATTTTCTCGGCAAACGCGCGCGGGCAATTTATTCGTACACGCTTCCCGATTATCCGCCAGGCGTAGAAAAGGAGGCGGACATTGTTTTGAAAATAATTATCGCTCCTGACGGAACAATTTCGCGAGTTTTTCCTTTAATAAAGGCGGATTCAAAACTGGAAATCGCCGCAATTAACGCGGTTAAAAATTGGAGATTCGAAGCGTTGCCGGAAGAAATGCCGCAAGTCGAGCAGGAAGCCGTCGTGGTTTTTCCGTACAGATTAAGGTAAATAATGTAATTGGTTTCGAATTTAGTTAAATTATTTTTTTACGTAAAAATTATTAGGTAAACAGATGAAATATTTTTTTCTGTTGATTTTCGCGAGTTCGCTGCTTTTTGCGCAATCCGGTAAAATTTCCGTGCAGGATTATAAAGCCGAGTTAAAGTTGCTTACGCAAAAACGGAACATACTTGTTTCGCAAAAGGAAGAACTGAAAAAGCAAATCGGTGAATTAACGAAAGAACTGATACAATTAAACGACCCCAATTTTCGCCGCGAAATTTGCCGCGAATATTTTTTGAAAAAATACGGTAGAAAAATCGGACAAAGAATTTTGAACGGACAAGTTTGGAAAGGAATGACGGAAGAAATGTTGCGCGACAGTTACGGCGAACCGGATAAAATTACGCGCAATAAAGAAAAATGGGGAACGTTTTCGCAGTGGTATTACGGAAAACAAATTTTCTTTTTCAAGAACGGAAAACTTTTTGAATGGGAAAAGTAGAATTATTGCGTCAAAGCGAGTAAACGAAGCGTGCGCGGTAATCTTTCAGTTTGGAAACAAAAAATACCTTCGAGGTACTTGTTTCCTCGAAGGTAAGAAAGTGGTGGAACTTTTAATACCTTCAACGAACAATCCGCCGCGGCGGACGTTGAAGGAAAACAGAGACAATATATCGGTTTAGAATGCGAATTGTTAAAAAATTTTTGAAATAATGATTAATAAAAGGATAAAATAAATGAAACGAATCTTAATAATTCTGGCGTTAGTGTTGTTTGTTGCAAACGGCGTTGCGCAAACCACGGAAGATTTAATCGAAAAAAATTCCAAGATTGACACGAACAAAGTAATTATGCCTTGGAAAAAACATCCGCAAATCGCTCAAACAATCGCGCGGCTTCTTACAAGGTATCATTACAGACGCCAACCGCTGAACGATTCGCTATCGTCGGAAATTTTCGACACTTATTTGAAACGGCTCGACAACGGGAAAATGTATTTTACGAAACAAGATATTGACGATTTTGAAGCATACCGCTACGAACTTGACGACGATTTGTACGACGGCAATTTGATTGCGCCTTACAGAATTTTTAACGTTTTCAAAAGAAGACTTACCGAACGCATTCCCAAAATCGACGCGCAATTGGACAAAGGTTTCGATTTCACAATCGACGAATATTTTTATCCCGACCGTTCCGATTCGTCTTGGTTGCCTGACGGGAAAAATCTTGACGAACTTTGGCGGAAACGTCTGAAATACGAAGCGCTTAATCTCAAACTTGCCGGCAAAAAATGGGATAAGATAAAGGAGACGCTGAAAAAACGCTATCGCCGTTTTCACAAATTGATTTTGCAATACGACGCCGAAGACGTTTTTTCGCTGTTTATAAATTCGGTAACAAATTCCGAAGACCCGCACACGGCGTATTTTTCGCCAAAGCAAGAAGAAGATTTCAAAATAAATATGAGTTTGGCGCTTGAAGGAATTGGCGCTACTCTCACGGTTCGCGACGATTACACGACTATCGTAAAAATAATTCCGGGAGGACCTGCCGCAAGAAGCGGGAAATTGAAAATCGACGATAAAATCGTAGCGGTTGCGCAAGGAAAAGACGGCGAGTGGGTGGACGTTATCGGCTGGCGGATTGACGACGTGGTTCAATTAATCCGCGGGAAGAAAGGAACAATAGTCCGCTTGCAAGTTATTCATCCCGACGATGCGCCGGACGACCCGCCGGAAGAGATTGTTTTGGTTCGCGACAAAATAAAACTTGAAGACAAAGCGGCGAAGAAGAAAATAATCGAAATCGACCGCGACGGCGAAAAACACAAAATCGGCGTAATTATTGTTCCCGAATTTTACACAAACTTCGGACGCGGAAACCGCGACAAGAATTTTGCAAGCACAAGTTTGGACGTAAGAAAAATTCTCGATACTTTACGAACCGAAAACGTCGAAGGCGTAATTATCGATTTGCGCAACGACGGCGGCGGCTCGCTTACCGAAGCGATTGAACTGACCGGATTGTTCATTAAAAACGGGCCTGTCGTTCAGGTAAAAGACGTTACCGGCAAAATCGACGTCGAAGAAGACCCCGACACGGCAATAGTTTACGACGGACCGCTTGCGGTTATGATTAATACTTACAGCGCTTCGGCTTCCGAGATTTTCTCCGGCGCAATTCAAGATTACGGACGCGGTTTGATTATCGGTTCGCAATCTTTCGGGAAAGGAACGGTTCAAAATATGATTTCGCTCGATAGAATTATTCCGCCTTCGCCGGAACAGAAAATCGGCGCATTGAAATTAACCATTGCGAAATTTTACCGCATTACCGGGAGCAGTACGCAAGAAAAAGGCGTAATCCCGGATATCGAATTCCCTGCGCAAATCGACCGCAAAAAATACGGCGAATGTTCTTATCCTTCCGCTTTGCCGTGGGATACAATTCGCGCGACGCAATATGAAAAATACGGCGATTTCAGCCCGGTTATTCCGGTTCTTAAAAAGAAAAGCGAACAAAGAATTGCAAAAAACCGCGAGTTTCAATACATAATTGAAGATATTAAGGAATACAAGGAAAAGTTGAAGAAAAAAGCGTTTTCGCTGAACGAGGCAAAGCGCAAAGCGGAAAAGGAAAAGGACGAAAAGAAAAATAAGGCGCGGGACAAAGAACGCGGCATAGACAAAAACGATTCGACAAAGACGGCGAAAAAAGATTTGAAAACTGAAGACCCGTATCTTGAAGAAGCCGGACAAATTATGGTTGATTTTGTTGAAATGAAGTAGTTTGGATTTCCTGTAAATACGTTGCGTTATTTTAACGTAATTTCGTCAAAAAAATTTTTTTACGGGAAATTTGTTTAATTTTAATTGTTAAATAGAAAATAAAAAAAGGAAATATAAAATGGCCATTACAAAAAAATATTTGAAAACGCGTCCGGTTTGCAAGGTTACTTTCAAGATTGAGCCGGAAAAAGGCAAGAACTACAAAACCGCCGCATTGTTGGGCGATTTCAACAATTGGAACGCCGAGGCGACGCCGATGCGGAAATTGAAAAACGGCGGATTCAGCATAACCGTCGATTTGGACGTAAACAACGAATACAAATTCCGCTACCTTTTCGACAACGTAACTTGGGATAACGATCCTGACGCCGATAAACACGTTCCCACGCCGTTCGGCGATTCGCAAGATTCTGTCGTTGTTTGCTGATAACGTTTCATTTTTAAACTTGAAAAAAAAATAATATACTCATATATTTCGAGCTCGTTTTTTGTTTGGCGGGGTAGCTCAGTTGGTTAGAGCAGCGGAATCATAATCCGCGTGTCGGGGGTTCGAATCCCTCCCCCGCTACAAATTTGAATTTGGAGACGTTTTTATGTACACGATTTTAATGATACTCGGTATTTTTATTGCGATACTTTTAATTATCGTCGTTCTTTTGCAATCGAGCAAAGGCGACGGACTTTCCGGAACTTTCGGAGGCGGCGCTATCAGTTCCACTTTCGGCGCGCGTCGCACAGCCGACACTTTAAGCAAATTGACTTGGTGGCTCGGCGGTGGGCTGTTGGTTATCGCGCTGTTGATAAATCTTTTCTTTCTCCCCGGTCAGGCTTCTAACGCGGAAAGAGAAAGCATAATACAAAAAGCGGCGGCTCAGCAAGTGCCTACAACGCCCGCTTTGCCGCAAAACATTGTTCCTAACGCCGGAAACAATTCGACTCAGCCGGCTAATACAAATCAAAATCAAACAAAGCCGGAAGGAAAATAAAACGAAAAAATTGAAGTTTGAAAGCCCCGTTTTTCGGGGCTTTTTGTTTTTACGGAAATGATAAAATACAAAAACGTCACGGTAACTTTCAGAGGCGAAATTCTTTTCGAAAATTTAACGTTCGAAATTCCCCGAAATTCCAAAACTTTAATTAAAGCTAAATCCGGTTTCGGGAAATCCACTTTATTCGCAATGGCGCTTGGATTTTATTTCCCTGATAAAGGCGAAGTTTTTGTCGATGGCGAAAAAGTCGCAAACGAAACCGTATGGGAAATCAGGAAGAAAATCGCATTTGTAGATCAGGAAACAAGTTTGCCTCAAGGCAAAGTTTCCGGATGGTTCGAGTACGTCGCTTCGCTGAAAGCCAATCAACAATTGGATTTCGGTAAAGAGAAAATTCTTGCCGAGTTCGAAAAATTCGAGTTGGACGCTAAAATTTACGACGAGGAAATTACAAATCTTTCCGGCGGCGAAAAACAAAGACTTGCTTTAATAACCGCGCTTTTGCTGAACCGTGAGATTTATTTTCTCGACGAGCCGACTTCCGCGCTCGATGCGAAACTCAAAAGAAAAGTAACGGACTATTTTCTTTCGCTTGAAGGGAAAACCGTCGTAATAATTTCGCACGATGAAATTTGGAAGGAAATTCCCGGAGTGAAAATTTTTGATATGGAGCGAAAACAATGGGAACGATAGAAATTACTTTGCAGGGAATTTTATACGCTTTCTTTTTGCTGATTATTCCGCTGTTTCTCAGTTTCCGTTTTAAAATCGGTTTAATCAAGCCGTTGCTTTACGCCGTTTCGCGAATGACGGTTCAACTTGCGTTGGTAGGCGTATTTTTAAAATATCTTTTCAAAATAAACAATCCGTTTCTTAACTCGCTTTGGCTCGCGATAATGATTTTGGTCGCCGTCGTTTCCGCCGTAAAAAACTCAACGCTGAAAGCGGGAAAAATCGTAATGCCGGCGTTTATCTCTTTTTCAATAGTTACTTTTTTTATTGTGTTTTATTTGAACTTTAACGTGTTGAGAT
>WGAL01000116.1 GCA_015494845.1 Melioribacteraceae bacterium | reverse complement strand
CCATTATTTCAATAAAATGACATTCGGAAAATTTTCCGCCCGCTTTGATGTCCTCCAAAATCTTCCGCGCGTTTGCCGTTCCGTGCGCCACGGCTATTTTCAGAACCGCGCCTTCAAGCCATTCGAAATCCGGAATTAAATGCGCGATTAATTCAGGCGGTTTCCCGACTTTCGGAATCGGAATTTCAACGTAGCGAATTCCTTCGAATCCGCGAACAGGCGTTATGTTTGCGTTCTCGAAAATATCTTCGATTTTCTCGTCGGTAACGAGTTCCAAAACGGTTCGCAAAGCCGCTTCCATTACGCCGCCGGTTGCGCCGAAAATTAATCCTGCGCCGGACGCGTCGCCGAACGGGTCGTCAAATTCCGATTTCGGCATTTCCGGTAAATTAATTCCGGCTTCTCTAATCATTTGCGCAAGTTCGCGCGTCGTTAATCCGTAATCGACGTCCTTGAATCCTGAATCGCGCATTTCAGGGCGGTTGCATTCGAATTTTTTAGCCGAACACGGCATTACGGCTACGGTAACAATATCTTCCGGCTTTACGCCGGCGAGTTCCGCGTAAAAAGTTTTTAACACCGCGCCGAACATTTGTTGCGGCGATTTTGCGGAACTTAAATTCGGAATAAATTCAGGATAAAAATGTTCAACGAATTTTACCCAACCTGGGCAACACGAAGTAAATTGCGGAAGCGAGACCGAATCATCTTTTAACGCGATTTTCTTGTATAAACGATTTAGAAGTTCCGTGCCTTCTTCAATTATTGTTAAATCAGCCGTAAAGTTTGTGTCAAAAACTCTGTCGAAGCCGATTCTCCGCAAAGCGGTGTTGAGTTCGCCGGTTAGCGATGTTCCGGGAGGCAAACCGAATTCCTCGCCTATTGCTGCGCGGGGCGAAGGCGCGGTTTGAATAATTACGTGCTTTTGCGGATTGTCGATTGCTTCCCAAATTTCGTCGCGCGGGTCGTTTGCGTGAAGCGCGCCGGTAGGGCAACGGTTAATGCATTGTCCGCAATAAATACAAATTACGTCGGTTAGCGGCGCGTCGCCGAACGTTCCGATTTTTGTTTTATCTCCGCGGTAAAGCGCTTCCAAAACGCCGATGCCTTGCAAATCCTGACAAGTTCTAACGCAACGCAAACAATTTACGCACTTGTTCATATCGCGGACAATCGCGTCGGTCGAACCGTCCACCGCGTATTTTTCTTCGGTTACGTGTCCGAACGGATAATCTTCCACGCCGTATTCTTTCGCGAGCCGTTGAAGTTCGCAATTGTTGTTTCGAACGCAAGAATAGCATTCGCCGTAGTGTTCGCTAATTAAAAGGTTCAGCACGGTTTTACGCGCCAGCCGCACTTTCGGGCTTGTGGTTTTTATTTTTACCGGCGAAGTTATCGGGAACGCGCAAGACGCTTGTAATGTTTTCATTCCTTCCACTTCTACCACGCAGACTCTGCACGCGCCGGCAAGGCACAAATCCTCGTGATGGCACAAAGTCGGAATGTGAATGCCGGCTTGCTTGCACGCTTCGAGAATTGTCGTCCCGAGCGGAACGCTGATTTTTCTTTCGTTTATTTCAACGCTGATTTTCGCGCCGATTTCTTCCGTATTTACCGGTTTTTCAACCGTGTGCGGTTTATGGCTTTCAGGCGACCTTTTTTCGTACGTTAACATTTTTTCACCTTTTTATGCGCTTTTTGTAAAAATTTCTTCTTCAAAATTGTTAATTATGGATACAAACGGGTTCGGGCTTGATTGTCCGAGACCGCATTTGGAAGCCAATTTCATCGCTTCCGAAAGTTCAAAATATTTTTTCATTTCGCTCTTTTGCAATTCGCCTTTTTTTAATTTCCGAACCGCGTCAAGCAACTTTACGTTTCCGATTCGGCAAGGCGTGCATTGCCCGCAAGATTCTTCGGTAAAAAATTCCATAAAGTTTTCGAGGACGTCGAGCATATTTCTGTTTTCTCCGAAAATCATTATCGAACCGCCGGTAGCGAGTTCCTCGTACGCTATTTTTTTGTCGAAATCTTTGCGCGCCACGCAAACACCCGACGCGCCGCCGACTTGTACCGCTTTTGCGTTTCCCGCTTCGACAAGCGAAAGTATTTCGTTTACCGT
>WGAL01000115.1 GCA_015494845.1 Melioribacteraceae bacterium | reverse complement strand
TTTCTAGTGGGCATTCTTTTTGTATTCGGATGTGGAGAAGAAGAAAACGTAAGCAAAGCGCCTGAGGTTGCGGTTTACGAAACACAAGCCGAAGATGTTCCTATTTACGAAAATTTTGTAGGAACAGTCGCAGGGCAAAAAGATATTGAAATCAGAGCGCGCGTTTCCGGCTTTTTGGAAGGAATTCATTTCAAAGAAGGAAGTGTCGTCAAAAAAGGGCAACTGCTTTACACGATTGAAAGTCAGCAATACGAAGCGGAAACCGCCGCTTATTTAAGCAAACTCGCGGAAGCGAAAACCAATCTTGCGCACGCAAAAAGCGAACTTGCGCGCATCGAACCGCTGGCAAAAGCAAATGCGGTAAGTCAAAGCGATTTGGATGCGGCGAAAGCAAATTACGAAGCGGCTAAAGCAATGGTAAAAGCGGCGGAAGCGAATTTACGCGCTTCGCGAATTTTATTAAGTTATACGCGCGTTAAAGCGCCGATTACCGGACTTATTGGAAAAACAAAAGCTAAAGTTGGCGATTTTGTTGGGCAATCGCCAAATCCGGTTATTCTTAATGTCGTTTCAAAAATAGATACGGTTCTTGTGGATTTTTATCTTGCCGAGAGTGAATATTTAAGAATTTTCAAAGAAATTGAAACCCGTGAAGGCAAAGTTGTGGGTGGAAACAAAAACAATATTGAATTGATTTTATCCGACGGTTCGGTTTTCCCGTACAAAGGAAATGTTAAATTCATCGACAGAGGCGTGGACGTTTTAACCGGTTCTATTTTGGTTCAAGTTGAATTTCCAAATCCCACATGGATATTAAGACCAGGATTATTCTCGAAAGTGAAAGTTTTACTTAAAACGGAAAAAGATGCCATATTAATTCCTCAACGTTGCGTTACCGAATTACAAGGGCTTTTCAGCGTTTTTGTCGTAAACAACGAAAATAAAGTGGAATACAGAAAAGTAGAATTAGGCGACAAAATTGGTTCTTTCTGGCTTGTTAAAAGCGGTTTGAAACCTGGCGAAAAAGTTGTTTATTCCGGCATACAAAAAATTAAAACCGGAATGGAAGTTACTCCGGTTCCTGCCGAAATTAAAGTCAATTCGAAAAAAGAAATAGTTGAGAATTAATTATGGGAAGTTTTTTTGTAAGAAGACCAATTGTCGCTATGGTAATAGCGATAATTATTGCCATACTTGGAATTATTTCGCTTGTCGGATTGCCTATAGAACAATACCCGAATATTACGCCGCCGATAGTTGAAGTAAGAGCAAGTTACACAGGCGCAAACGCAGTCAGCGTCGAGCAATCCGTAGCCGCGCCGCTTGAACAAGAAATCAACGGCGTTGAAAATATGATTTATATGAAATCGACCAACTCGGGTGACGGAACTATGGTAATCGAGGTTTCGTTTGAGGTAGGGACCGACCCGGATATGAATACGGTTTTTACGCAAAACCGCGTATCAACGGCAAGCGCTAAACTTCCCGAAGAAGTAAAACGTCTCGGCGTAACAACAAAAAAGTCATTACCAAATGTTCTTCTTGCTATTACATTAACTTCTGACGGACGTTACGACCAAGATTTCTTAGGCAATTACGCATTAATAAATATCAAAGATGTTCTTTCGCGAATTAAAGGAATTGGGCGTGTGGACGTTTTGGGCGCGAGCGATTATTCAATGAGAATTTGGATTAAGCCTGATAGACTCGCACAAATGAATATTACCGTTCCAGAGATAATTAAAGCGATTAAAGAACAAAATGTAATTGTGCCAGGCGGTAAATTCGGCGCCGAACCTGCACCTCCGGGGACAGAATTTACTTACACCGTGCGTTTGGCGGACAGATTAAAAACTGAAAAAGAATTCGGCAATATTGTGGTTCGCACAAACGAAAACGGTTCCCAAGTTAAAATAAAAGATATTGCGCGTGTCGAACTCGGCTTGGAAGCGTATAACGTTAAAGCAAGATTAAACGGAAAAGAAGCCGCAATTATCATGATTTATCAGGCTCCAGGCTCAAACGCAGTTGAGCTTGCCAAAGAAATTAAAACCACAATGGCGAATTTATCGCACAGATTTCCTGAAGGAATTCGTTATGATGTTTCGCTTGATGCAACAAAGCCTATTACCGAAGGAATCAAAGAAATTATCATTACATTGATTGTAGCTTTGTTGCTTGTGATTTTTGTTGTGTTTATTTTTATTCAAGATTGGCGAGCCACTTTAATTCCGACAATCGCAATTCCGGTTTCGCTTCTCGGCGCATTTATACTTTTCCCTTCGCTCGGATTTACCGTTAATGTGCTTTCTTTGCTCGGACTTGTTCTTGCAATCGGAATTGTTGTGGACGACGCAATCGTTGTGGTTGAAGCGGTTCAAGTAAAAATTGCAGAAGGACTTTCGGCAAAAGAAGCGACGATAGAAGCAATGCGCGAAGTAACCGCGCCTGTTATCGCAACGACGCTCGTGCTTGTCGCCGTTTTTGCTCCTACGGCAATGATGACAGGAATTACCGGAAAACTTTACCAACAATTTGCGATAACTATTACAGTGTCGGTAATCTTTTCTTCCATTAATGCGCTTTCGTTAAGTCCGGCGCTGGCTTCTATGCTTTTAAGAAAACCGGAACCGTACAAAGGTTGGCTCGGTAAATTTTTTGAGAAATTCAATAAGATTTTCGACAAGTCCACTGAAAATTATATGTCGTTCACAAATGTAGTTGCGCGTAAAATAAAGCGCGGACTTATTTTTGTTGGAATATTATTAATCTTTACGGTTATCATTGGCAAATTATTACCGGGCGGATTTATTCCTGCCGAAGATATGGGATATTTATTCGTGAACGTTCAACTTCCCGACGCGGCATCTTTGCAGAGAACTAATGCAACATTAAAAGAAATCGAGAAAATTATCGAGCAAGTTCCAGAAATCGAATATACAACTTCGGCGGCAGGCTTCAGTATGCTTTCAGGAAGTCTTTTGCCGAATAACGGATTTATATTCCTTTCGCTTAAAGATTGGAGCGAACGCGATTTAACCGCGGAAGAAATCGTTCTCAAATTGAATAAAATGTTTGCGAAAGTCAAAGACGCGCAAGTTTTTGCTTTCGGTCCGCCTGCTATTCCAGGCTTGGGTAACGGCGACGGATTTACATTTATGTTGCTCGATAAAGGCGGAAATACGCCGACTTATTTGGCGAATAACGCCGTCAAATTTATGCAAGCGGCGTTGAAGCGTCCGGAAATCGGCTCGGTGTTTACTCCGTTCCGCGCTAACGTTCCGCAACGTTATCTGAATATTAATCGCGAAAAGGCGCTAAAAGCCGGCATCGATTTGAATGATTTGTACACGACAATCAGCGCGTTTTTAGGCGGCGCTTATGTTAACGATTTCAACCGTTTCGGCAGACTTTACCGTTCTTACATTCAAGCAGAACCGGAATACCGCGTTAATGAAAAACAAATCGGTATGTTTTTCGTTAAAAATAAAGAAGGAAAAAGCGTTCCGCTTTCAGCTTTTGTGGATGTTCAAACCGCGGAAGGTCCTGATTTTACGAACAGATTTAATTTGAATCGTGCGGTTGAAATCACCGGAAGTCCGGCGGAAGGTTACACCTCGGCGCAAGCGATGACGGCGCTTGAAGAAGTAGCCGCGGAAGTTTTGCCTTCGGATATGGATTACTCTTGGAGCAATATGTCGTTCCAAGAAAAACGCGCGGAAGGTTCAGGCGCGGTTGTGTTCGTATTCTCTTTGTTGTTTGTGTTTTTAATTCTTGCCGCGCAATACGAAAGTTGGTCGATTCCGCTTTCCATTTTGCTCGGAACGCCTTTTGCAGTTTTTGGCGCAATGTTCCTTTTGTGGTTAGCTCGCTTTTTCGATTTAAGTTACGAAAACAACATTTTTGCGCAAATTTCGCTTGTGATGTTAATCGGTATGGCTTCGAAAAACGCAATCCTGATTGTCGAATTTGCAAACATAGAATTTCAAAAAGGTTTGTCACTTTTCGACGCGGCGATTAAAGCCGCCAAATTACGTTTCCGTCCGATACTTATGACGGCGTTTTCCTTTATTCTCGGCGTTCTTCCGCTTGTAACGGCCTCAGGCGCTGGAGCAGAGGCGCGCAAAGTAATGGGAATGGCACTCTTGGGCGGAATGACAATAGCAACAATCTTAGGCGTGTTCTTCTACCCGATGTTCTTTATCATAATCGGGAAATTGTTTAAGTTTGAAGAAAAACGCGAACAAAACTCAAATAATTCCGAAACAAAAAATTTGTCGGAACAAAAAGTATGAAACAGATATTATTTGCGCTTACGGCAATTTTAGGTTTAATGTTTTCCGGTTGTTCGGTTGGACCGGATTTCGAGAAACCGCAGATTGATACACTAAAAACATTTCGTTTCGATTCCGTAAAAACCGATTCGGCAGTAAATATCGAATGGTGGGATTTATTCAAAGACCCGAAAATACGGTGGCTTGTTAATACGGCGTTGCTAAACAATAAAGATTTGAAGATCGCCGCTGCAAGAATAGAACAAGCAAACGCAATGCTTACGTACATCGGCGCAGACCGCTTTCCTTCCGTCGGTTATTCGGGCAATGCCGCTCGCGGAAATTACGCAGGCGGAACAAAGTTGGAAAGCGAAGCGAACGCTTTCTCAATTTTCCCTACTCTAAATTGGGAAATCGATTTCTGGGGAAAATACCGTCGCGCAACCGAAGCGGCGCGCGCGCAGTTGCTGGCTTCGGAATATGGTTATAAAACCGTTGAGTTAAATTTGGTTTCGCTCGTTATTTCAACGTATTTTCTTTTGCTCGATTTCCAAAACCGGCTTGAAATTACCAAGGCAACTTTGGAATCGCGCAGAAAAAGTTACGAAATCATTAAAAAACGCTTTGAGCACGGCGTCGTGCCGGAAATTGATTTGAATCAAGCGCAAATACAGATGGAAATTGCCGCCGCAGGCGTTCCGTTTTTGGAAAGAGCGGTTGCGAAAACCGAGAATTTATTATCGATTCTGTTGGGACAAAATCCTGGCGAGATTGAAATCGGATTGAAATTAAGCGAGCAAGTCGTCCCCGATGAAATTCCGGTTGGAATTCCTTCGGAAATTTTGCGTCGCCGTCCTGATGTTTTGCAAGCTGAAAATATGCTAAAAGCGCAAAACGCTCAAATAGGCGTCGCAATTGCGCAAATGTTTCCTTCGTTCAATTTAACCGGATTGTGGGGCGCGGCAAGCGGGGAACTTTCCACGTTGCTTTCAAGCGGTGCGGCTTGGATGGTTGCCGGTTCTGTAGTTGGACCAATATTTAATTTCGGTAAAAATTCCGCCCGCGTTGAAATTGAAAGAGCAAAAACGAAAGAAGCGTTCTTAAATTATCAAAAAACCGTGCTGAACGCTTTTAGAGACGTTGAAGACGCGCTTGTGGAAGTCAATACTTACAAACGCGAACTTGCGGCGAAAAAACGACAGGTTGCCGCCGCACGAAACGCCGTCAGATTATCGAAAATGCGCTACGACCAAGGCACGACGAGTTATCTTGAAGTTTTGGAATCAGAAAGAACTCTGTTCGACAGCGAACTTCAACTTTCCGGCATTGAGCGTAATTATCTTTCCGCTTACATTAAATTATACAAAGCGCTCGGCGGCGGTTGGGAAGAGAAAGAAAGTAACAACAAATAATTTTTATCAAAATAAAAGAAGGTGAAGCTATGAAAATATTAAAAATATTAGCATTATTGCTTTTTGTCGGATTGTGGGGATGTTCGTCTGTAACGATTGAAAGCGATTACGACCCGAACATCGATTTTTCGCAATACAAAACTTACGCGTGGTATAAAGGCGAAACCCCGCCGGAAGACGCGCTCGCTAAAAATCCGCTTGCAAAAAAACGCATTATGGCGACCGTCGATTACGTAATGGACAAAAAAGGATTTAAGAAAGTCGATGAAAATCCGGATTTGGTTTTAATTGTTCACGGCGGAATGAAAGAAAAAATGCAAGTTCATCAAACAGG
Organism: Melioribacteraceae bacterium; assembly: GCA_015494845.1. Lineage (GTDB taxonomy): Bacteria > Bacteroidota > Ignavibacteria > Ignavibacteriales > Melioribacteraceae > WGAL01. The sequence continues at coordinate 677 of WGAL01000115.1, read as the reverse complement.
CGGACACGCAATGTACGGCGGTTATTACGGTTACGGCTGGGGAGTCGGTTACACGCCGGTGAGAACCGACGTTGTTTACTACAACGAAGCGACGTTGATAATCGACATTGCCGATTACAAGAAAAAAGAATTTATTTGGCGCGGAGCGGCAACAGGCGTGGTAAACGGAAGAGTTTCCGACGAAGAACTCGACGATATTATCACTCGTATGTTGGAAGATTTTCCGCCTAAAAAATAAGCGTAAGAATTTTATATTAAAAAAAGGGACGCAAATTACTGCGTCCTTTTTTATGTTTAGAGAACGCTAATTTATTATAAACTCTCGGAAAGTTATCGAGAAAAACATTAATTTTGAGTAAAAAGCAATTATGAAAAATTCCGAAAAAGTTTTTGAGTTTAAATGAATGCTTAATTTAGTAGTTCTAACAACACCCCGTATTCCGACTTCTCCCGACAAGTCGGGATTCGTCGGAATCCACCCCTCTTAAAAGAGGGGAATTTTCTTTGTCATATCAAATTCCCCTTCCGTTGGAAGGGGTGACAATCGAGGAACGAGATTGTCGGGGTAGGGATAAAAATGAAAAGAAAAAACCTAAATACAATTTTATTACTAACACTCGCAACGGCATTTTTTGTCGCGCTTGCGGTTTTCGGATATTTCCGCGCGAAAGATGTCC
>WGAL01000114.1 GCA_015494845.1 Melioribacteraceae bacterium | reverse complement strand
TTTTTTGCGAGCGGTTTCAACCAAACGCAAATAAAAATGTAAATTGTGAATAGTCGCAAGCGTGAGAGCCAATAATTCGTTTGCTTTGAAAAGATGCCTTAAATACGCGCGAGTGAAATTCCGGCAAGTGTAACAATCGCAAGTATTATCTACAGGCGTAAAATCTTCCGCGTAAATCGCGTTGCTGATTGTTACGATTCCTTCCCAAGTAAAAAGGTAAGCGTTGCGCGCGTTTCGCGTTGGCATAACGCAATCGAACATATCGACGCCGCGTTCAATTGCTTCGAGAATATTTTCCGGACGCCCGACGCCCATTAAATATCGCGGTTTGTTTTCAGGAAGAATATCGGTAACGAAATCGGTGATTTCATACATTGTTTCGGCCGGTTCGCCAACGGCAACTCCGCCGATTGAATAACCGTCGAAATCGAGCGAAGTTAAAAAGCGCGCAGACTTTTCGCACAAATCCTTGTAAACGCTGCCTTGAACGATTCCGAACAACGCTTGCCCGTTGCCGTAAAGCGGTTCTGTGTTTTCAAACGCTTCCTTGTTGAGAATCGCCCAACGCGAAGTAAGTTCGGTTGAATTTTGCGCGTATTCGTAATCGCAAGGATAAGGCGTGCATTCGTCCAAGGGCATCATAATGTCGGAACCGATGCTACGCTGGATTTTAATTACTTTTTCCGGCGTGAAAAAATGTTTTGAACCGTCTAAGTGCGAGCGGAATTCAACGCCGTCTTTTTTCAATTTTCTCAATTCGGAAAGACTGAAAATCTGAAATCCGCCGCTGTCGGTCAAAATCGGTTTTTGCCAATTCATAAAATTGTGCAAGCCGCCAGCTTTTTCAAGAACGTTGGTCCCGGGTCGCAAATAAAGATGATAAGTGTTTGCCAAAATAATTTGCGCTTGAATGTCGTGTTCGAGCATTCGCGGCGTAACTGCTTTTACGGTTCCTTGCGTTCCCACCGGCATAAAAATGGGCGTTTCGATTTCGCCGTGCGGCGTTTCAATTTTTCCTAATCTCGCTTTGGAATTTTTGTCGGTATGAATCAGCGTAAATTTCAATTGGCTTTTCTTTCTTTTAACCGCAATTTGATTAAATCGATTTTTGTTTTTTCGGCAAAAAGAATTTCGATTATGAAATTGTCAATTGAAATTTTTTCGCCTTTCTTGGGAATTCTTCCCAACTTGGTAATAATGTATCCCGCAATCGTTTCGTATTCGCCTTCGGGAATGCCGAGATGAAATTCTTCGTTGATTGCATCAATTTCAACTTTGCCGCTGAAAAGGAAAGCGTTGTCGGAAAGTTTTTTCATTACTTCGTCTTCCACGTCGTATTCGTCGCGGATCTCGCCGACCATTTCCTCGATAATATCTTCAATTGTAACGATACCGGCGGTTCCGCCGAATTCATCAACCACGACAGCCATCGATGCGTTCTCGGAAAGTAATTCGTTTAGCGTTTCCAAACTGCGTTTTGTCTCAGGAATAAAAGGAACTTCGCGAATAATGCTTTCAATGCTTTCCGGACGCTTGAACATATCGTAAGCCAAAATTATTCCTTTTATGTGGTCGAGACTTTCCACATAAACCGGCAACTTGGAAAAACCGGATTCGATAAAAACATCAATCGCTTCGTCGATGCTTGTGTTTATTTCAACGCCGACAATTTCGGTTCGCGGCGTCATCGCTTCCGCGACTTTCTGGTCGCTCATTTCAATTACTTTCTTCAGAATACTCGAATCGCGCTCATCTACTTCGCCGGCTTCCACGCTTTCGGAAATTAAATCGGCAATTTCCTCGCGGTGATAAATTCTGTTAATTCCTTCCTCTTCCAATTTCGCCTTGCCTGTAAAAATATTCGCAACGGCGGAAAACGCTTTTACAAAAGGATAAAGAAGAAAAGTTACGATTCTAATCGGCGTAACCGAAATGGAAAACAAAACGTCGGAAAGTTCGTTTGCGGCGAGTTTCGGCATAAGTTCGCCGAAAAGAAAAATAATGAACGTGGAAATGAGAAGTATTTGCGTTTCGTTCAATCCGAAACGGCTGGCGAGAAAAACCGTAATTAACGAAGCAAATGCAATGTTGATAATGTTGTTCGCGATAAGAATTGTCGAGAAAAATATTTGCGGATTGTGAATGTAATAAAGCGCGTTTTTTGCCGAAAGATTATTTAACCTCGCGCGCACTTCGATTTTCAGTTTGTTCGAAACCACGTAAGCCAATTCGGCGGACGAGAAAAATCCGCTAGCCAAAACAAGTAAAAAGAGTCCGAGTATTTCGTAAATCATTTATTTAATATCAAATCCGAAATTATTTAAACAATAAATTTAATAAAATTGAGTTAATAAGAGAGAAAAGGTTTTAAGGCGCAGAGATGCAAATGGACAAAGGATGAATGGATGATTGGAATTATGGATGATTGGAATAATGGAATTGACGGACGTCTTTGCGAGACAATTTGCGTCAGCAAATTGGCGTGGCAATCTGTCAAATATTCAGCTTTTGTTTACTAAACCGATAGTCCGCCGCGGCGGATCTTCGTTCCTGCAAGCCGGAACTCGCAAAGACAGACGGTGTGAACATTCGCAACAGAGGTTCCGCCTCGACAAATCGTTGCTTACGCGTCGCCGTGACTCCTTTCGCGGAACGCGTCACTCATCACTAAAAAAATTTTGGAACCTTTTTGAAATTCTTTTGTCTAACAACATTCGATTTTTTAATTACTTCAAATTCGGAGAAGTAAATGGGAATAACGGTCGAAAATCTTACCAAAACTTACGGCGCGCAAAAAGCGGTCGATAACATTTCTTTCGAAGTAAAAACCGGCGAAATACTTGGATTTCTTGGGCCAAACGGCGCAGGCAAAACCACCACGATGAAAATCATCACTTGTTTTATGGCGCCAAGTTCCGGCGACGTTAAAGTCGGCAATATTTCAATTTACGAAGACCAAGACGCCATAAAACAAAAAATCGGTTATTTGCCTGAAAGCAATCCGCTCTATCTCGATATGCCGGTTCTCGAATATCTTGAATTTGCCGCGCTGATTCAAAAAGTGCCGAAAGAGAAAATCAACAAACGCATTGCCGAAATGGTTTACGTTACCGGCTTAAACGCCGAAAAACACAAAAAAATCGGCGAACTCTCGAAAGGTTACCGTCAGCGCGTAGGTTTGGCTCAAGCGTTGATTCACGACCCGGAAATTTTGATTTTGGACGAACCGACAACCGGGCTTGACCCGAACCAAATCGTTGAAATCCGCAATCTCATTCGCGAAATCGGACGCGAGAAAACCGTAATTTTAAGCACGCACATTTTGCCTGAAGTTGAAGAAATTGCGGACAGAATTTTGATTTTGAATCAAGGCAAAATTGTCGCAGACGGAACGGCTGAAACTTTGCGCAGACAAGCGACCGGAAGCGAGATTTTGCGCGTTCAAATTCTCGACTCCGACGTAAACGAAGCGGCGAAAGCGTTGCAAAATCTCGAAACCGTAAAATCTTTGGATTTCGTTCCCGACGCTACGAACACCTTTATTGTTACAAGCGTCGAGGAAACTTCCTCGCGGCGCGCAATTTACGATTTGTGCGTGCGCAACAAATGGTTTTTGTCGGAACTTACGCCGATTGAAACCAAACTCGAAGATGTCTTCCGCGAATTAACAATGAATTAAAAACAAAAAGATTTGGTGATATGAACGCTTATTTAATAATTGCGAAAAGAGAAGTAAACGCGTTTTTCGATTCGCTAACCGCTTATGTTTTAATTACCGTGTTCTTAGGCATAAGCGGATTTTTTACTTGGATTTACGGCTCGGACGTTTTTTTTGTGGGACAAGCGTCTCTGCAATCGTTTTTTGCGGTTGCTTATTGGTCGCTATTCTTTTTTATTCCGGCTCTCACAATGCGTTCGATTGCCGAAGAAAAACGCAGCGGAACGCTGGAAATGATTTTAAGCAAGCCTGTTAGCGATTTCCAACTTGTTTTTGGAAAATTTTTAGCCGTGTTCGAACTCATTGTAGTGGCTCTGCTTTTTACGCTTCCTTATTACGTTACGGTTGCGTTTATCGGACCGGTTGATCACGGCGCGGTTCTGTGTGGTTATTTCGGAATGCTTTTAATGAGCATGGTTCTTATTTCTATTGGTATTTTCACAAGCAGTTTAACGAGCAATCAAATCATCGCGTTCTTGCTGGCTCTTTTTATCGGCGTTTTCTTCTTGATAATTTTCGACGTGCTTGCCGCCAATTTTACCGGTTGGCTTGGCGCGTTGTTGAGTTATCTCAGTTTATCCACGCATTACGATTCAATGGCTCGCGGCGTAATTGATTCCCGCGACGTTATTTATTTCCTTTCGCTTGCTTTCTTGTTTTTATTTTTATCAACAATGGTATTGTCAAAAAGAAATTTAGTAGAATAGGCTATGTTTACGAAAAAAACATATTATTCGATTATCGCGCTTGTCGTTGGAATTTTCATTGTATTGAATATTATCAATTACAAAGT
>WGAL01000113.1 GCA_015494845.1 Melioribacteraceae bacterium | reverse complement strand
CAATACAATACAAGAAATTTTTAGTTATATTTTTTATTGTCATGCGTAAATTTGAATTGTCATATAATTTGAGCGAACAAAATCTTTTTTCTTACAAGGAAATGTTTCCAATCATTGCTGGAAACGCAATTATTTTACCGGGAGTAAAGATTGTAGGGGACGTTTCTATTGGGGAAAAAACGAATATTTGGTTTAATTCGGTAATTCGCGGCGATGTGCATTATGTTAAAATCGGAAACGAGACAAATATACAGGATTTGTCAATGTTGCACGTAACAAACGGCGAGTTTCCGTTGAATATTGGCAATAAGGTTACGGTCGGACATAGCGCGAAAATCCACGGATGCACAATTGAAGATTTAACGCTGATTGGAATTGGCGCAATTGTGCTTGACGGAGCTTACGTTGAGAAGAATTCTATTGTCGCCGCCGGAGCAGTAGTTAAACCAGGATTTCGAGTTCCGAGCGGCACGCTTGTCGCCGGAGTGCCTGCAAAAGTTGTTCGCGAATTAACGCAAGAAGAAATCGATTATTTTGAAATTTCGGCAAAACACTACGTTGAATATGCCGAGCAAATGTTAAATTCATTAATTTCGGAAGCAAATGAAAGTTAAGTTTTGGGGTGTCAGAGGTTCGCTTCCTGTGCCTGGGAAAGAGACGGTCAGGTACGGGGGAAATACAGCTTCCTTGGAAATTATTACGGAAAATAAAGAAGAAATTCTTTTTGACGCCGGAACAGGAATTTATAAATTAGGCAAAAAATTATTAAATGAAAAATACACAAAGACAATTCATCTTTTTTTAACGCATTTTCACTGGGATCATATTCAAGGACTCCCTTTTTTCGCGCCGTTTTTCGATAAAGATTTTCATATCAAAATTTATTTTTACCAAGTAAACGGAGTAGGGGGGCGCCAAGTTCTCGAAAGCCAATTAAATCCCAAATTCTTTCCGATAACTTGCGATATTTTTTCCGCAAACGTTGAGTTTGTTGCGATTAACGAATTGGATGAAATAAAAATTAACGGCGTTACAATTAAAAATACGTTAAATCACCATTCTGCGGGAACCGTTTCGTATAAAGTGATTGAAAACGGAAAATCGCTGGTGTTTATGACCGATAACGAATTGTATTGCAAAAAGGAAGAATCTCATCCTACCGTTGAATCGATGTGTGACCTTAATAAAGATTTGGTCGAATTTGTTAAAAACTCCGATGCGCTTATTCACGATACTCAATATTTCGAATTTAATTTTTCCGAAAAATTAGGTTGGGGCCATTCTAATAACGCCGCCGTTGCGTATTTTGCCCATGTTTCCAAAGTAAAAAATCTTTATTTATTCCATTACGATCCTGACCACTCCGACGAAAAAGTTGACAAACTTTTCAATCAAACAAAAGACATTCTTTCAAATGAATTAAACTCCGAAACCGAAGTAACCGCTTCTTACGAAGGATTGGAATTTATCCTTTAAATTCCGTATATTTCTATTAAACAAAATTCAGGCGGTTATGTCAAGGTTTATTACGGTTTTTGACGACACTCCTAAGTTTTCCGTGCGAAAAAGAGAAATCCATAAATTAATAAAAGAACTTTCCCGCGAGTTTAATTTCAAAATCGAGATGCTCGATATTTTTTTTATTCCGAGCGAAGAAATGATAGAACTTAATAATCACTATCTAAAACACAATTACGATACCGACATCTTAACTTTTGATTATTCCGTAAGCAAAAATTTGATTTCAGGCGATATTTTTATTTCGTATAAAATGGCGGAAGAAAACGCGAAAAAATATAAAGTTGATTTTAATAACGAAATTATTAGATTAATAATACACGGAATTTTGCATATAATCGGTTACGACGACAAAACGCCGTCGGAAAAACGCAAAATGAAACGCAAAGAAAACGAATTAACTAAAAAATATTCATATTTTGATATTCTGAAATGAACGAAAAAATTATAGACGCTTTAAGAATAATAACTCAGGGCTGGAAAAGCAGTAAAACATTCGATGAAATTTTAGGCGCTCTGAGTAAAGAGATAACCGACGAAGGTTCTGTTACCGTCGCTTTCACGATTTTTTTCGAGAGATTGATTTCTCGCCAAATCGAAGAAGAATCGTCGGAAATAGCATTCAGAGTTTTAAGCGAATATGAAAGAAACAGAATCGGAACGGAAAATCATAGTTATCTTCTCAAACTGTTGAATCTTGGCGTGATTACTGTTTATGAAATGGAAATGGTACTCGATCAAGTTATTTCTGTGCCGGAAGATATTGCTCTTACGAAAGAAGATATAAACTGGATGGTTCTTTTTGCGTTGACAGAAATTTCGGACAATATTTTGCCTGGCAGCCGTTTGGCGCTTTTTTCTTCTGACAAAATAAATTGAATTTGTGAATAGAGAATTCGAAAAATCACTTGCCTCTTTTCTTAATGAGTTTGCAGGCGTTCGCAGAGCGTCGCGGAATACTTTGATTTCTTACGAACGCGATATACGCCAATTTTTTTCTTTTTTAGAAAACAAAGGTGTAAACAAATTGCAGAATGTCGGCGAACGCAAAATTCGTTTATACCTTTTGGAATTAAACAATCGCGGACTTTCGGTTTCTTCCGTTAGCCGTAAATTAAGCGCTTTGCGAGTTTTTTTCGATTTTTTGGTAAGAACCGATAAACTCGAAAGTAATCCGTTGCGCAACATTTCGGTTCCCAAAAAGGAAAAACATTTGCCTGTAACCGTTTCCGTAAAAGAGTTCGAACAGGTAATTAAATTGATTGAAGAACAGGAAAAAGATTTCGCAATCGAAGCCAAAATAATTTTTCAATTGCTTTACGGCGGCGCATTGCGCGTTTCAGAATTGTGTGATTTAAATGTCGGCAACGTTGATTTTTCAAAACGCGTTCTAAAAGTTTACGGCAAAGGTTCTAAAACAAGATATATTCCTTTGGGAACGCAAATAATTTCCGATTTAAAGGAATATTTGAAATTACGCGGCAACCCGGATTTTTCGCAACCTCTTATTCTAACAAAAAAGGGGAACAGAATTTATCCGAGAATGGTTCAAAGATTAACTAAAAAATATTTCTCGATGGTTACGGATATTGAAAAAAAATCTCCTCACGTTCTTCGCCACAGCGCCGCAACTCATTTACTCGACGACGGCGCGGATTTACTTGCCGTCAAAGAAATCCTCGGACACGAAAATTTATCCACAACGCAAATTTACACGCACGTTAGCGTTGAACGACTCAAAAAAATATATAAAAACTCTCATCCAAAATCATAGGAGTTGGTTATGAACATTCAAATCACTTCACGTAAGTTCAAAGCGTCCGAAACCTTAAAATCCTTTATTAAAGAGGAGTTGAAAGGTTTGGAGAAATACAACGACAGTATTCAGGGCGCGGAAGTTATCCTCAGTTACATTCATCCTAAGGATAGCATCAAACAAGCAGAAATAATTTTGAACGTTCCTTCCAAAGTGCTAAAAGCGACGGAAGAATCGGACGACTTCAAAAAATCGGTCTCAGCCGCCATTGACAAATTGAAACGTCAGTTGAAAAAATACAAAACACAAAAAATCAAACATTAACAAATGCAAATTGACAAAGAAAGCATATACAAAAAAGAAAGTATTACAGTCGGTTATTTCTTTGAGAAGATTAAAGAAATAATTAATGTTAAATTATTAACGCCTGATAAAAGCGGTTTTGATAATTTAATTTACGAACAAAATTTACACAGACCTGGCCTTGCTTTGGCCGGGTTTGTGGATTTATTTACTCACGACAGAGTTCAACTTATCGGCAACACCGAATTCAAATATTGCAGAACGTTATCCGACGAGCAGTTAAAACAATCGCTCGAAAGATTATTTAAGTTTAAGATTCCTTGCATTGTTTTAACCAATAATAATCAACCGCATCAAATTTTAATTGATTTGGCGACAAAATACAAAGTGCCGGTTTTTCAAATTTCGCAAACAACAACAAAAGCCGCTTATATAATAAGCGATTTTTTGGAAGACCAATTCGCGACGCGCGTTTCAATACACGGTTCTTTTGTAGATGTTCACGGCGTTGGAATTTTATTCGTCGGCAAAGCCGGAATAGGGAAGAGCGAAATTTCCCTTGATTTGGTTGAACGCGGACACCGTCTTGTAGCCGACGACGTGGTTGTTTTTACAAAAAAAGGCGAATCGGTGTTAATCGGTTCTGGCACCGACGTAATTCAGCATTCGATGGAAATTCGCGGAATCGGCATAATCGACGTGGAAAAAATGTTCGGAATACACGCAATCCGATTTCAAAAGCGCCTGGAAGTAGTCGTTGAACTTGAAGTTTGGAACCCGAAGGAAGAATATACTCGAACCGGTTTGGACGAGGAAAAAATTAAAATTCTAGATATTCCGATTCATTATATAAAATTGCCGATACTTCCAGGAAAAAATATTACGGTAATTGCAGAAACAATCGCGTTAAATTATTTG
>WGAL01000112.1 GCA_015494845.1 Melioribacteraceae bacterium | reverse complement strand
CGATAAAATCGCTTGAAGAAAAAGGTTTGCTTGAAATTTACGATAAGGAAATCGAGCGGATTTACGAAGAAACTTACTCGGAAAAAGCGCGCGAAATTACGCCGAACAAAGAACAGCAAAAGATAATCGATGAACTTTCCGAGAAAATTGACAAAAGCGAATTTAAAACGTATTTGTTGCACGGCGTAACGGGAAGCGGCAAAACGCAAGTTTATATCGAACTTGCCGAACGCGCTTTGAACAAAGGGAAAAACGCAATTATCTTAGTGCCGGAAATTTCGCTTACGCCTCAAATTACAAGCCGGTTCTATAATCGCTTCGGCGCGAAAGTGGCGGTGTTTCACAGTAAGATGTCGAAAGGCGAACGCTACGACGTTTGGCGCAACGTCCTCGCCGGAAAATATTCGATTGTCATCGGTCCGCGTTCTGCTCTCTTTTTGCCATTGGAGAATGTCGGCCTCGTGATTGTCGATGAAGAGCACGATTCGAGTTACAAGCAATACGATATGACGCCGCGCTACAACGCGCGCGATTCCGCGATTATGTATGCTTCGTTTTACAACTCGCCGGTTTTGCTCGGCTCGGCAACGCCTTCGCTCGAAAGCATGCACAACGCAGAAACCGGAAAATTCGAATTGTTGAAATTAACCCGTCGCGCCGACAACGCGCAGATGCCTGATGTTAAGTTGATTAACCTTAACGCGGAAAGAAAGGGCGGACGGCTCGACGGAAGCATTTCCAAAACGATGCGCGACGCTATTTCTTCCCGCATTGAAAAAAACGAAGGCGTGATTATTTTGCAGAACCGACGCGGATTTGCCACGAACGTTTTTTGCGAAGATTGCGGAAATATCGAGATGTGTCCTAACTGCAGCGTGTCGCTTGTTTATCACGTTGCCACTAACGATATGCGCTGCCATTATTGCGGATTTAAGACGGAGGTTCCGAAAGCGTGCAGCGTTTGTGGTTCGGTTTCGCTTAATTTTTACGGAACCGGAATCCAGAAGGTTGAAGACGAACTGAAATATCATTTCCCCGACGCCTCGATTGCGCGCGTTGATTCAGATACGATAAACCGCAAGGGACAACTCGGAATTATTTTGAGGGAATTTCGCGAAGGAAATATCGATATTCTTGTCGGAACGCAAATGGTCTCGAAGGGATTGGATATTTCGAACGTTACGCTTGTCGGCGTTGTTTCCGCCGAGGCGACTCTGTGGCTGCCGGATTTCCGCGCGGACGAACGAACTTTCCAACTTTTAACGCAAGTAGCCGGTCGCTCAGGAAGAAGCGAAAAGAAAGGCGAGGTGATGATTCAAACCGAAAATCCGAGGCACTTTGTATTGCAACAAGTTTTGCGCAACGATTACGAAACTTTTTACCGGCGCGAACTTGAATTGCGTAAAAAAGGACAGTATCCGCCGTTTTCGCGGTTGGCGTTAATCGAAACGAAATCGGAATACGAACAAAAAGCGCGCGGCGCGATTGTCGATTTTCACAAAGCGTTGAAGAAATTCGAGCGTTACTTAATAATAATGCCGCCGAGCGAAGCGGTTCTTGCCAAATTAAAAGGCGAATTCCGTTATCAAATTTTGCTGAAAAGTTTGAAATCCGTTGACGCGTCCGGACGCGCCTTGCGAACGGCGATAACCGAAGCGCGAGCAGAATTTAACGCGCGTTCCCGCTTCCGCGACGTAAAACTAATTATTGACATCGACCCTGTAAGCGTTTTGTGATTTTTAGTTCTTGGTTCGTTGTGCTTGGTTCTTGATTGTTCCCCTTGTTACAATTTCTGGAAAAAGTAATTATATTTACAAGTATGAAATTAGACCAACAATATATTGACAGAATAAAAAAATTTTTTGAGAACAAGCCGGTTTTAAGGGCGTATTTGTTTGGCTCGTATTCTCGCGGCGACGCCGACGAAGAAAGCGATATAGACATCCTTGTCGAGTTGGATTATTCCAAACAAATAGGGCTTGAGTTTGTCCAAATGCAATTGGAACTTCAAGATTTGCTTCAACGCAAAGTGGATTTGGTTTCCGCAAAAGCAATTTCCATATACATCTATCCGTTTATTGAAAAAGAAAAATATTTGATCTATGAGAAATAGTCTTGGCGATAGAGTAAGACTACAACATATTTTGGATGCGATTTCAGAAATTTTATCTTACACTGAAGGTATTTCATTTCAAGAATTCGAGTCCAATTCTATGATATTTTTCGCTTCGGTTAAACAATTGGAAATAATCGGCGAAGCAGCAAATAATCTTACGGAGGAATTTCAAAATACTTATGGCGAAATTGATTGGCGAACAATAGTTG
>WGAL01000111.1 GCA_015494845.1 Melioribacteraceae bacterium | reverse complement strand
GTTTGAAGGCAATGTTTCCACGCGATTAATTTTGGACGGCGATAACGGCGAGCGACGGCAATTTATTTCGCCGTATCGCGTGCGCGTTTCCGATGAATTTATCGACAGCGTGGAAAAACTTCTCGGTGAAAATACGGTTTTGTTTTCGATGAATTAAATTCCACCTTCAAGGTGCTCCGCTCCTTGAAGGTGAAACAAAACTCTACCCTTACCTTCAAGGAACAATCCGCCGCGGCGGACCTTGAAGGAATCTCGCCACTCTGCGCCTTTGAACCTCTTTCCCTTCTTCCCTTTTACGAGCTTAATAAAATAATTTTAATTAAATTTGTTTTTTCAATAAAATTCTTTTGGTATGAAAAAAGTTCTCGTTTATACATTACTCGTTTTTACGGCATTTTATTTTACATCTTGCAGCGTTTACGATAAAGTAGTTAAAACAGTACAGCAAACATTTTACGGCGAAAGCGACACTTCACTTACGGCGAGCAGTAGTGCCATAATTAACGAAATGCTCGAGCAAGCGCGGGCGGATTACATCAAAGCGCTGAAATATTCTGAGACTGACAGCACTGAACTTGCAATGAAGTATTACGAAAGCTCGCTTGAAACTCTGAATAAATTAAGCTACTTCAACAACATTGAACAAAACACCGCCTACACCGATTTGGAAGAAAGCGTTCAGGAAAGTTACCACGATTTTCTTTCAACAATAAATGAAATTCCTGATAGCGTTTCCAACACAGCATTGCAAGAGTGGATAAACAACGCAAACGATGTTGAGCTTGAAGATAGCACGCTGGGCGATTTGCCTATTGACGTTATTGTCGTAGGCGATTTCAAACTTGAAGTAAACCGATACGTAGAACAGTTTATTGAGTATTTTACCGGCGCGGGAAGGAAAACAATGGAACGCTGGCTAAGCCGCTCCGGCAAATATTTTCCGATGATGTCGGATATTTTCAAAGAAGAAGGCGTTCCGCAGCAGCTGATTTTCCTCAGTATGATGGAAAGCGGATTAAATCCAAACTCGCGCTCTTGGGCAAAAGCAGTCGGACTGTGGCAATTTATTCCAAGCACGGCGCGGTTGTACGGATTAAGAATTAACTTTTATCTCGACGAGCGACGCGACCCGGAAGCTTCAACGCGTGCTGCTGCAAAACATTTGAAGGATTTATACAATTCGCTTGGCGATTGGTATCTTGCGCTTGCCGCTTACAATTCGGGAGAAGGAAACATAAGACGCGCAATTAGAAGAGCCGGTAGCACAAACTTCTGGAAAATCCGCAGATTTATTCCGAGAGAAACGAGGAATTATGTTCCTCAATACATTGCTGCAACAATAATCGGCGCAAATCCCGAAAAATTCGGATTTGAGAATATCCGCTACGAAAAACCGTACGACACAAAAAAATATTTTGTTGACGAAGCGATTGATTTGTCGGTAATAGCAAAATGCGCCGGCGTTTCAACATCGTTTATTAAAGAATTAAATCCTGCATTAATTCAACACTGCACGCCGCCCTCGGGGTACGGCGGTTATTACTTGCGCGTTCCCTCAATTACTTACGACGCTTTTGTCGAAAACATCAAAAACGTTCCGGACGATGCGAAAATTCAATACATTTATCATGTTGTAAAAAAAGGCGAAACGTTAAGCGGAATTGCTTACCGATACAAAATCCGAACTTCGCAATTGGCCAAGTTCAATCATATTTCTAATTCGCGAATTTACCCCGGCGTAAAATTAAAAATTCCGATTTCCGGAAAAATCGCGAACGATTTTGAGTTAAGCGTAAACGAGCTTCCGGCGGTAGATGAATCGCGACACTACGAAGAAACAAGTCCGTACGATTTACAAATTAACGAATCGACCGGAAATATTGATTACTCAAAATTCAGTATTTCAGATGACGAGGAAATTTCGCCCGAAGGTAAAGTGCCGGTTTATTACACAATTAAACGCTACGACAATTTAGTGGATTTGGCAACAATTTTCAACGTGCGAGTTTCAGATATCCGCAATTGGAATAATTTGCCTTACACAAAGTCAATTAGAATCGGGCAGCAAATTAAAGTTTATGTAGATAGCTCAAAAGCTGATTTTTACGCATCTATTGACAAAAAAAGCCGGAATGAAAAGCTGAGAATTCTTTACAAAAACTCCGGCGGAATGTGGGTTCGCCATAAAATAAGAAGAGGCGAAACGCTTTCGACTATCGCAATGAAATACGGCGTTAAAGTTTCGCAAATCAAACGCTGGAACAACATTAGAGGCAACCGGATTTACGCCGGAAAAGTTTTGCATATTTACACGGGAAGAAATGCTTCGCGCGCGACTTACGCTTACTCGGGAAAACAATCTCCAAAACGGGCGACTTCGGGAAACGGAAATAAAA
>WGAL01000110.1 GCA_015494845.1 Melioribacteraceae bacterium | reverse complement strand
TCGGTAAGCAACGCGTATGGCTTTCCGTTTACAACTTCCGCAAAATCTTCCGATATTTTTTTCGCCAGCGGAATAAAAGCGGACGGCTTTTCGCCCGACGAATGCGACGATTTCATTCCGAGCAAACCGCGTTTGAATTTAAGTTTTGTATTTATTGTTTGCATAAACAAAAGAATTTGCGTCCGCGCGGCAAAATCTTTAATGAAAAGCGCGCGCAAATTTTTTACAGGATGCAGAAAATAATCGGAAAAAAGTTTCACAATTCTGAGGAGAAAATTCCCGCCAGTTACCGAAGGCATCATCATTGTTCGCCAAAAGCCGGAGCCGGAAGGATATCTCACCGGCTCGACCGAAGTTTTCTCGTCGATATGCAAAATCGAGCCGATAGCAACGCCGTCGGAAAAAACTTTGTCCTTATCAAACGAAACGACGCCGAGCAAACTTTCGGAATTCGTTCTGATATCTTCGCCGAGTTTATCCGATAAATCCGGCAATGTCGTTTGCTTTAATTTCAGCAAAAGTTTCACCGTTCCCAAAACGCCGCCGGCAAAAATTACGCCTTTTGTTTTTACGCTTCCGCTTTTTTTGAAAAATTTCGTCGAACTTTCCCACTCGATTCCGTAACCGTTTCCGGTTTTGCGCACGTTCGTTACTTCTTTTTCTTCCCAAATTTCCGCGCCGTTTTTTTCGGCAAAGTAAAGATAATTTTTATCCAAAGTGTTTTTCGAATTGTTACGGCAACCAATCATACACGCGCCGCAAAAATCGCACGGATTGCGAAGCGGCCCTTCGCCGTTAAAATAAGGGTCGCGAGCCGATTTGTCATTCTCGTTAAAATAAACCGCAACGGAAGTAGGCGCAAAATATTCGAGTCTGCCGTATTTTTTCGCCAATGCTTGCAACGCCAAATCGCCGGTTTCCATTCTCGGATTCGGCGCCGCACCGAGCATTTTCTTAACCAGTTTGTAAAACGGCGCAAGCGCGCTTTCCCAATTTTCAAGCCCTTTCCACGAACCGGAATTGAAGAACTCGGTTTTCGGTTCTTGCAAAGTATTTGCGTAAACAAGCGAACCGCCGCCAACGCCGACGCCGGATAAAACCGTAACGTGCTTGAAAAATGTGAGTTTGAAAAATCCGAAAAAACGAAGCAGAGGCATCCAGAACCATTTTTTAATTTGCCAATTTGAGGTGGGAAAATCCTCCGGTTTGTAACGCTTTCCTTTCTCGATCACTAAAACTCTGTAACCTTTTTCGGTCAGTCGCAACGCCGATACCGAACCACCGAAACCGCTCCCGATTATGACAAAATCGTATTCAAAGTTTTGTTTTTCGTTTTTCATTTATTTAAGAGAATTTTGTGAAATCTTCTTCAAAAATTTATCGACGTCCACATATTTTTTTGTTCGACCAACCGAAATAGTTTTTGCCAAACCCAAATCTTCTATTTCCTCTTTGGTAAGAAGCTTCGTTTTAATATTCAATTTTTTGGCTAAGTCAAGCAATAATTTCAAATCTTTTTCAGATTTTGAAGTTACAATAGCGCTATTCATTTTATTTACCACTAAGTTTAACATTGTTAAATAGTATAACAATTCAAAAAGAAAAAATTCCTCCCCAATCATCCAACATTCCAATTATCCATTCATCCAATTTTTGTGTTCTTCTCTCAGCAAATCGATTACTTCTTTTACCGGCGTAAACGTAAAGAGCGGAACATCTACGAACACGGTTATCCAATCGAACATTGCGGCGTTCCACAAACCCGGCAATTCCAATACTTTTACGTCTTTGCCTTCGAGATGTTTTTCGGTAATTATTCCGTAATCCGGATTAACAAATTTCTTCAAATCGAATTTTTCGTCTTTGAAATCCTTTACAAAACAAGCAATATCAACCGGATTAAAGTGCGTTGAGGTTTGTAAAATTTCTCTGTTCTTCTCGTCGCTCAAATCGATTTGCGCTTTCTCGACTATTTGCAAATTTGCGCCGCCGTTTTCCGTTTCAATCCAAAACGGACCGCCGCCCGGTTCGCCGGTGTTTTTTACCATTGCGGCAACGCGCAAAGGACGATTAAGTTTTTGAAACAGAATTTCTTTCAGCGCATTTTCGTTTAGCGATTTTTCTTCGTCGCTGAATTTTATATTCAATTCATTTTCAGCAAATTGAAGCGCCTCGTGAAGTTCCGCATTAAACAATTCGTCTTTATCGATTTTATTTAATATCTCGTGCATTCGTTCAATCAACGACAAAGCGTAACCGCCGAGCAATTTTTTATATTCAATTGATTTTACGGCAAGTTCGCGTTTGGCAACGTTGTCAATATTTTTAATGAAAATCAAATCGGCGTCCAAATTGTTTAGATTTTCAATCAACGCGCCGTGTCCGCCTGGACGGAAAACAATCTCGCCGTTTTTATTTTTCAGTAATTTTTCGCCGTCCCAAACAATTGTATCGGTTGATGGATTCTGAAAAGAATATTCAAATACAAAATTCTGCTTGTATTTCTCGATGGCGATTTGTCCGAACTGAGTTTTAAATTGTTCTTCAAACTGCGGAGAAATCGTAAAATGCAATTTCTTCGGGTTCTGTGATGAAAGTAAATTTTCCGCTTCAAAAACGTGTTCCTCAACCGGCGTTGCTGATTTGTTCCCGTAACGGTGAAATTTAATCAAACCCTTTGGTATGTTGCCGAAATTTAATCCGTGAGAGCCGAGAATAAAATCAAGCAATTTAATTAAATCGGTATCGTCGTCAATTTTTTTTAACTCGTGTGGAATATCTTCGGCAAACGGAAATTTATCCAAATTTTCAAAAAATATTTTCGCTTTGGAAAGTTCTTTATCCGTTTCCGCTTCCTTTTTCAATTGCGAAAAAGTAATCGATTTGTAATTGTGATAAACCTTGTTCAGAGATTTGAACATCCGCGTTGCCGCGCCGGAAGCAGGAACAAATTTCACAACGCTATATCTTCCGGAGTTTTCTTCCCAAAAGCTAATTAATTCTTCTATTTTCTTATCGTCTGTTTTTACAATTCCGTCGCCGATAACCGCAGGTTTAACCAAGCGCGGAATTTTAACGCCGCTTTTTATCAATTCGATTTGTCGCATAACTTCTTCAACGGTCAAACCGTGATTTTCAATCTGCTTAATTTCGTCGTCGGTAAATTTTATCATTTTTGCTCCGTCCACTTTTTCCAAATTTCCGGCGCATAACCGACCGTTACCTCTTTCCTGTTGCGAACAATCGGCATTTTGAGCAACAGCGGGTCTTCAAGCAGTTCTTCCTCAATGTCGAATTTCATATACGCCATTCCGCGCTTTTTGTATTGCTTTCCTTCCGTGTCTATTAGTTCTTCAAGCGGAATTTTCCGCGCAATATTTTCGAGTTCGCCTTTCGCCAAACCTTTTTCGCGCAAATCGCGAAAGTGCGGTTTTATTCCGCGTTCCTTAAAGAACCGCAACGCTTTTTTCGTATCGTTATCTTTGTTGGTTCCGAAAATTTGAATATTCATCTTTCCTCCGCAAAAGAAAATTTTCTTTGTTCTTAAATTTAAGAATAATTACAGCGGAAAATATTTAAAACAAATTTCTGAAAAGCAAAAATTCCCTATTTGAATTTATTCCGCTTTTATGCATATATTTGTGAAAATTACAAATAAAAATAAGAGGAAAAAATGTTCGAATATTTAGCGAAAGACCCGGAAGTATTTAAGATTTTCAATCTTGAATTGGACAGAGAAGAAAATTACCTCGAACTTATCGCATCGGAAAATTTTGTCAGTCCGGCGGTGCTTGCCGCGGCTGGTTCGGTTCTTACAAACAAATACGCCGAAGGTTATCCTGGCAAAAGATATTACGGCGGTTGCGAATACGTTGATATGGCGGAAGACCTCGCGCGCGAACGTCTGAAAAAACTCTTTGGAGCGGAATACGTAAACGTGCAGCCGCACAGTGGTTCGCAAGCAAATATGGCTGTTTATATGAGTTTATTGCAACCTGGCGACACTATTTTGGGATTGAGCCTTGACCACGGCGGACACTTAACGCACGGCTCTTCTGTGAATTTTTCCGGCAAAATTTATCGTTCTGTCGGCTACACGCTTAACAAAGAAACCCAACGCCTCGATTACAATTTAATTGAGGATTTAGCTACAAAAGAGAAACCGAAAATCATCGTCGCCGGCGCAAGCGCTTACTCGCGCGATTGGGATTACGCCAAGTTCCGCGAAATTGCCGACAAAGTAGGCGCGTTTCTTATGGCGGATATCGCGCATCCGGCAGGATTAATCGCAAAAGGATTTTTGAACAATCCTTTGGAATATTGCGACGTCGTAACATCGACTACGCACAAAACTTTGCGCGGACCGAGAGGCGGAATAATTATGATGGGAAAAGACTATGAAAATCCGCTCGGAATTAAAACGCCGAAAGGCGACCGTTTGAAAATGATGTCCGAATTAATCGACGGAACGGTAATGCCGGGAATTCAAGGCGGCCCGTTAATGCACATAATTATGGCAAAAGCCGTTGCATTTGGCGAAGCGTTACAAGACGATTTTACCGAATACATCAAACAAGTGATAAAAAACGCAAAACATCTTTCCGAAAAATTAATGGAATACGATTTCCAAATTGTTTCCGGCGGAACGGATAATCACTTAATGTTAATTGATTTAACGAATAAAGGGTTAAGCGGAAAGAAAGCCGAAAAGGCGCTTGAAAAAGCAGGCATCACGGTAAACAAAAATATGATTCCGTTCGACGAAAAAAGTCCGTTTATCACAAGCGGTATTCGTATCGGAACTGCGGCGGCAACAACGCGCGGAATGAAAGAAAAAGAAATGGATCAAATTGCGGATTTCATTAACACTGTAATAAATAATTACAAGGATGAAGAAAAATTGGAATCCGTAAGAGCCGAAGTAAAAGAACTTTGTTCGAAATTCCCGCTTTACAAAGACTTAATGTAAAACAAAATTAATTTAACGGAAAAGAAATTAAAGGCAGACGCAAAGGAATGCGTCTCCTTTTTTATTTTATCCCGTTAGAACCGCGCAACCGTTTTTTATTGTGAAATAAATATTTTTTAGTATTTTGCTATTTCAAAAAATTCAGAGGAAAAAATATCGGGAAAGTTTTTAC
>WGAL01000109.1 GCA_015494845.1 Melioribacteraceae bacterium | reverse complement strand
GAACCGAAATTCTATTTTTACGATTCTTCTTACGTAAAAGGCGACGAAGGAATTAAATTGGAAAATACCGTTGCCGTAAGTTTGCTGAAATATGTTCAATATTTGTTTGACGCAAAGGGCGAAAAAATTGATTTGAATTACGTAAAAACAAAAGAGAAAAAGGAAGTAGATTTTGTTCTTGTAAAAAACGACGAACCTGCTCAATTTATTGAGGTAAAATTATCCGACAGAAAAACCTCTAAACAATTAATTTATTTCAAGAAAAAATTTCCCGAAGCGGAATTTATTCAATTAGTTCACAACTTAAATAACGAAGAAGATGTAAACGGTGTTCAACTTCGTCTCGCTTCGGATTGGCTCGCAAATTTGGTTTAACTTTTAATTCTGGGTTTTATTCTAAAGATAACTTTAATTTTTCATAATTAAGAAAAGGAGGCGCTATGGGAAAGAAAACTTGGAGGGAAAAACTTCACGATTCGAAAGACTTGCCGAAAATTGTTGAACTTGAAGGGAAAATGCGCGAGAAATTTGGCGAAGGAACAATGGTAATTCCCGCGCCGCTAGAAGTTGACGAAATTATGCGTAAAATTAGAAAAGGCAAGTTAATTACTATTAACGGCATTCGAGAAACGCTTGCGAAAAAACATGGAACAACCACCGCTTGTCCGATTACAACGGGAATTTTCGCTTGGATTGCCGCGCACGCCGCAGAAGACGAAAGAGCGGAAGGCAAAAAGAGAATTACGCCTTGGTGGAGAACGCTAAAAGGCAAGGGCGAATTAAATCCGAAATACCCGGGCGGAATTGAAAAACAAATGGAATTGCTCGAAGCGGAAGGTTTTAGGGTAATTCCGAAAGGGAAAAAGAAATTTGTCGTCGCGGATTACGAAAAATATTTGGCGAAGATTGAATTGTAAGTAAATAAAAAACACGCGTCCGCCCGGCGCGGATTGTTTGTTGAAGGTATTAAACAGAGTTTCTTCCCTACCTTCGAAGAAACAAGAACTTCGAAGGAAAAGCGGTTTAAGACGCTTATTTTTCGTATTAAAAATTGCAGAGATTTGCTTCCGTTTATTGCTTTCACATTCAAATATGGTTATGTTTTAATATTGAAAATTTTCAATTAATAATTTATAAACGGAGGAAAAATGGCTATTAAAGTTGGCATTAACGGATTCGGAAGAATCGGAAGACTTGTATTTAAAAGAAGTATGCAATTGGGCGGAGTTGAATTTGTCGGAATTAACGATTTAACTGACGCTAAAACGCTTGCGCATTTGTTAAAATACGATTCGGTTCACGGGAAATACCCGGGCGAAGTTTACGCCGAAGACGACCACATTGTTGTTGACGGACAAAAGATTAAAGTTACTGCGGAAAAAGACCCGGCAAATCTTAATTGGGGAGAATTAGGCGTTGATGTCGTAATCGAATCGACCGGCGTTTTCAGAACCCGCGAATTGTGTATGAAACACATTGAAGCTGGCGCGAAAAAAGTAATTCTAACCGTTCCGCCAAAAGGCGAAGTTGACGCAACCGTTGTTTTGGGCGTCAACGACCACATTCTTACCGGCGAAGAAAAAATTGTTTCCAACGCGTCTTGCACGACAAACTGCCTCGCGCCGATGGTTAAAGTTTTGAACGACAATTTCGGCGTGGAAAAAGGATTGATGGTTACGGTTCACTCTTACACAAACGACCAAAGACTTTTGGACTTGCCGCACAAAGATTTGCGAAGAGCGCGCGCCGCGGCTACTTCCATTATACCGACTACAACCGGCGCGGCAATTGCGGTTGGGAAAGTTATTCCGGAACTCAACGGCAAATTGGACGGCTACTCGTTGCGCGTTCCGACGCCGGACGGTTCAATCACGGATTTAACCGCTACTTTGAAACGCGAAGTTACCGTTGAAGAAGTAAACGAAGCGTTCAAGAAAGCGGCTGAAAACGAACTCAAAGGAATTTTGGAATATTCGGACGAACCGCTTGTTTCGGTTGATATCGTGGGAAATTCGCATTCCAATATTTTCGACAGTTTATCGACAATGGTTCAAGGCAATATGGTTAAGGTTATCGGCTGGTACGATAACGAATGGGGTTACTCTTGCCGCGTTGTCGATTTGATGAAGAAAATAAGCGAATAATAAATTAACGAAAAACTTAATCCCTTCTTCCGTTGAGTTTGCGCGGGGGAAGGGATTTTTTTGAGAGGTGAACAATGAGAAAATTAACGATTGACCAACTCGATTTGAAAGGCAAACGCGTTTTAACCCGCGTGGATTTTAACGTTCCGTTAAACGAGAACGGGGAAATTACCGACGACAGACGCATCGTTGCCGCGTTGCCGACAATTGAAAAAATAATAAACGACGGCGGAAAACTGATTTTAATGAGCCATTTGGGAAGACCGAAAGGCGAACGCAAACCCGAGTTTTCGCTTGCGCCCGTTGCAAAACGTTTGAGCGAACTTTTGGGCAAAGAGGTAATTTTCGTTGATGATTGCATTGGCGAAAAAATAAAAGAAGTAGTTTCCCAAATGAAAGAAGGCGACGTTGTTTTATTGGAAAACTTGCGCTTTTACAAAGGCGAAACCGACAACGACCCCGAATTCGCAAAACAACTCGCCGAGCTTGGCGACGTTTACGTAAACGACGCATTCGGGACGGCGCACCGCGCGCACGCTTCCACAGAAGGCGTAACACACTACATAGAAAAATGCGCCGCCGGCTATTTAATGCAACGCGAACTCGATTATCTCGGCAACGCGATTGAAAATCCGCGCAGACCGTTTACCGCAATATTAGGCGGCGCAAAAGTTTCCGGCAAAATCGATGTAATTCAAAATCTGTTCGACAAAGTTGATTACCTTTTAATCGGCGGCGGAATGGTATTTACTTTTCTGAAAGCGGAAGATTACAACGTAGGGAAATCGCTTGTGGAAGAAGATAAGATTGAACTCGCGCGTAAAATTCTAAAAGACGCCGAAACGAAAGAAATCGGATTTATTCTTCCGACCGACGTCGTTTGCGCAAAAGAATTCAGCAACGATTCGCCGTCGGAAGTTCACGATATTGACAACATTCCCGATGATATGATGGGCTTGGATATTGGTCCGAAAACAATTCGCAATTTCAAGGAAATTATCGCGCTGAGCAAAACGATTGTTTGGAACGGACCGATGGGCGTCTTCGAGTTCGATAATTTTGCAAACGGAACGAAAGAAATTGCCGAAGCGCTTGCGGACGCTACGGCTTACGGCTCTACTACAATTGTCGGAGGCGGCGATTCGGCGGCGGCGATAAAGAAATTCGGATTGGAACACGCTGTAAGTCACGTTTCGACCGGCGGCGGAGCATCGCTCGAATTTCTGGAAGGGAAAACATTGCCTGGCGTTGCGGCGCTTACTGACGTGGAATAATTTTTCACAAAATATCGGAAACGGAAAGCGGGAAGATTTCTTCCCGTTTTTTATTTTAAACGGACGTTTAATTAATTTCCATTTCTTTTCGATAATATTATAAAGAACTAAATTAAAATGTCAGAAGCCAAAACAAATATTAAAAATTTCAAGGATTACCTTAGCCGTTCCGGTCTGATAAATTTTTATGAATCACTCGACGGAATTTTTATTTTAATAGAACCGGTAACTACGGAAATTGTTTATGAAAATCCTTATTCCGTAAAATTCTTCAAAGAAAATTCAAATATAACGGAAGATTTAATTCTTAGATTTACGCCTTTCAAACAAAAAGCAATCCAAAATATCATTGATAAAATTAACGATAAAGAAGCGGAAAACGGGAGCGTTAAAATTTCCGTAAAAAACGGAAATGAAATTATACTTCGATTTCAGAAAGTCGTAATCGGGGAAAAAGAACTGATTGTCGTTTTCTCAACTCAAAAAGATTGTGCAACGCCACAACTCATCCGGCTCGAAAAAAATTACCTTAACACGCTGTATAAAATTTCAAAATTAACAAGTAAAATTAGAGAAAACGAGGAAAAAGCTTTTTCGCAAATTGTGAACGAAATAGCAGGAATTTTTAGTTCCGGAACTATATGGATACGTTTAAAAATTAACGGAAAATTTTACGTTTCCGAAAATTTTAACAACAAGAACAGGATTTTTAGTCAGCACATAAAAACGCCGTACAAAATCGGCAGTTATATGGAAATCGGGTTGACGAAAAAAGATTCACGCTTGAAAGGAATTTATTTTACGGTTGAGGAAGAAAAAGTTTTCGATGAAATAATCGAAAGAATTGAGGATGCGCTTTTACAAAAATATCTTCACGAAAAATTGGCGCAAAACGAGGAACGTTACCGTTCGATTATTCAACGAGCAATCGATGCGATAATCGTAACCGACGAAATCGGCGATGTAATAGATGCAAACATCAAAAGCGAAGAACTCTTCGGTTTATCAAAAGAAGAGTTATTTCAAAAAAACATCGCCGAATTAATTCCTGAATTTAATCACGAAGAAATAATCGAATTGCTGAACTCCGTAAATAATAGTGGACGGAACAGCTCCGGCTTGATTGAGAAAAGCATTGCAAAAAAACGAAAACAAATTCGCGTGGAAATTTCAGTCGCTTCTTGGAAAGCCGAAAATAAAAATTATTTTAGTTTCTTTATTCGCGATATTACTCAAAGGAAGAAAAACGAAGAGCAAATAATTTACCGCTCGAAATTCGAACAACTTCTCGCGCGAATTTCGGCAAGATTTATTGAAGGTGGAATCCCGAACATTGAGAAAAATATCGAATACGCGTTAAAAAAACTCGGATTGTTTTTAGGTTCGGAACACGCTTGCGTTTACATTTTGGATAAAAACAAATTGACTTGCCAGTTCGAGTGGGCAATAAGCAAAGACAAAAGAATTATCGATCTTTCAAATAATCTTGATATCAGAAGTTTTTCGGATATTCTGAACACTTTGACGCGAAAATCGGCTATTGTTTTCAGTCGCCGCAATGCGCCTAAAAAAATATTGCCGTTTTTACGTATCCGAAAAATTAAAAGCGTGTTGAGTCTGGCTTTATATAACAGCGATGATTTTATCGGTTTTATTTCTTTTGAGTTTGCCGATAAATTTTATAAAATAAACCGAAACGATTCGTCTTTGCTTATGTTATTTTCAAAAATGATTGGAAGTGAAATCAGGCAATTTTTCGGAGAAATTGAGCGGCGCAAAATCGAATCGCGAATGCGAAAACTACAGGAAGCGATAAAGCAAAGCGCAAACGCAATTGTAATTACGGATATAAACGGCAATATCGAATATGTAAATCCGAAATTCGAAGAAATTACCAAATACTCGTTCGAGGAAGTAAAAGGGAAAAATCCAAAAATTCTTAAAAGCGGTTACACGTCAAAAGAGGAATACGAAAAATTGTGGAAAACAATTACAGCTGGCAAAGAATGGAAAGGAATTTTTAAGAATAGAGCAAAAG
The DNA here is from genome assembly GCA_015494845.1 of Melioribacteraceae bacterium. Taxonomy (GTDB): domain Bacteria; phylum Bacteroidota; class Ignavibacteria; order Ignavibacteriales; family Melioribacteraceae; genus WGAL01. The sequence goes on along the minus strand of WGAL01000109.1, from coordinate 200 downwards.
ACGGCACATACTTTTGGGAAAATGCCATAATTACTCCGGTTTTTAACGAAGAAGGAGAAATTACCAATTTTCTTGCCGTAAAAGAAAACATTACCGAAAATATCAAAATGAAAAATCAACTCGATTTGGCGCGGAAGATGGAGGCAATCGGACAACTTGCCGCCGGAGTCGCTCACGAAATTAATACGCCGATGCAATTT
>WGAL01000108.1 GCA_015494845.1 Melioribacteraceae bacterium | reverse complement strand
GATGTTTATTTTGATTTTGGTAGAAAACTGCTGGAACAAAAGGAAGACGTCGCAAAATTAATTCATTATTACTTGGATGTTTTTCGTCGTTCCGAATTTCTTGAAAAAATTTACAATGATAGAAGATGGGATAAACTAATCGAAGAACTTATCGCCAAAAGTAATTTCCGCGTGAAAGAACTCTTTGAACAGCGCGCGGAATATTACGGCGAAAAAGTTCTGTTTCGCACGCTCGAAGGCGAAAAGCGTTACGAATATTCTTGGAACGAAACCAAAAGAAACGTAACTCAATATTCATTGGCGTTGCGCGCGCTTCTTTCGGAATTCGCGGGCGACGTAAAAGTGGCTTTTTTGCTTGAAAATTCTTTGGAAATGGCTAGGCTCGATTTGGCGTGTTTGACTTCCGGCATTGTAAACGTAATGATTCCAGCCAATTCCGTTCCGAGCCATATCGAATTTATTTTAAATCAAACCGAGGCGAAAGTGATTTTTGTCGCCAATGAAAAACAATTGTCGAAAATAAAGGCAATCCGCGGCAACCTAAATTCATTGGAGAAAATCGTTTTGCTTTCGGGAACTTCAATAGAGAAAGGCGTTTTGGACTTTAAGCAGTTTTTAAAACTATCAAAAGAATACAATCCCGAAAAAGATTACTATTCCAAAAAAGAATACGATACAAGTTCGCTTGCGACGATAATGTACACGTCGGGAACTACCGGCGAACCGAAAGGGATTAAGTTCAATTATATGAATATTGTTTACAAGAGATTTTGTCGCGCAATGGCGATTCCGTTTCTCGGCGACAAAGATAGATATCTTTCATTCCTTCCGCTTTTCCACACGTTCGGAAGATACTTGGAATTAATGGGCGCGATTTTCTGGGGCGCGGAATACACGTTTATGGAAAATCCTTCCGTCGAAACGATGATTGAAAATATGAATCTCGTCAAGCCGACAATCTTCATAAGCATTCCGAAAAAATGGATGCAATTATACGAAGCAATCAATAATATTGTAAATATTGAACTTGACAACGAGGAGGATATTGAAGCGGCTATAAAAAAAGTAACAGGCGGCGAGTTGCGTTTCGGGCTTTCGGCCGCGGGATATTTGCCGCCGGAAATTTTCCTCTTTTTCCAACGTTACGGAATTAAATTGATGAGCGGCTTCGGAATGACGGAAGCGACCGGCGGAATAACGATGACGCCGCTTGAAGAATACCGCGAAAACTCGCTTGGCAAGGCGCTTCCCGGAATCGAAATAAAATTAGCCGACGACGGCGAACTTTTAATCCGCGGCGCGTACGTTACGCCCGGCTATTACAAAAGGGAAGATGAAACCTTCGACGAAGAAGGCTGGCTTCATACCGGCGATATTATGAAGCAAGACGAAAAGGGCTTTATCGAAATTATCGACAGAAAGAAAGAGATTTACAAAAACATCAAAGGGGAAACGATTGCGCCGCAGAAAATCGAAAATCATTTTCGCAATTTCGATTTGGTAAAGCAAGTTTTTCTCGTCGGCGATTTCAAGCCGTTTAATACGGTTCTTATTTATCCCAATTACGATTCCGAATTGTTTAAGGAAAATAAATACACGAAGGAAGAACTTTACGAAATTTTTTCTTCAATCGTTGAAACCGTGAATAAATTTCTTGCGCCGTACGAACGCATTTTGGATTTCAGAATTAGCGAGCGTCCGTTCAGCGCGGAACGCGGCGAACTTACCCCGAAAGGAACATACAAGCGCCGCGTGATTGTTAAGAACTTCGAAGCGCTAATTCAAACGATGTACGAGAAGCAATATATTTCGTTAAACATCGACGATATCGAAATAAAAATTCCCAACTGGTTTTTAAGGGAAAAAGGGAAACTCAGCGGCGACGTTATTTATGAAAATAATTACATAAAATTGAAGAACGAAGAGAACGTTCTTTTTGTTGAGAAAATTGAAGACGAAATTTTTAGAATCGGCGATTTCGTTTACAGAATCGAAGGTTCGAAAATAGATTTGCAACCGTTTTTAACGAACCCGATTTACTGGGTTGGAAATAAAAATCTTTTTGATTTCTGCGGCGAAACT
>WGAL01000107.1 GCA_015494845.1 Melioribacteraceae bacterium | reverse complement strand
TTCCACCGCAAAGTTCACTTACAGATGGGACGGCGGTTCGAGTTTGAACTTGAATTATTACAGAATGCAAAATCTTAAAAACGGCGATGTTACTGAAAAACTTCCCGAATTAAGCTACAACTTGCCGATAATTTATCCGTTCGCGAAAAGCGGTTCGAAGAAAAAATTTTATGAGAAAATCGGAATTCATTACAATGCGCGTTTGAGAAACGAACACACGATTAAGGACGAAATCCACAAATGGCGGGCGGGCGCGCAGCACAATGTTTCGATTAACGCTTCGGGGAAAATCGGATATTTTAATTTGACTCCGGCGATTACCTACACTGAAAAATGGTACGACAAATACAAAGTAATTGAGAACCACATTCACGAGGTTACAGACGAGTACGGAAACACGACGCCGGTTGACAGTTTGGTTGAAAAGGAAGTGCGCGGTTTTGCCGCGGTGCGAACATTTGATTTCCGTGTTTCGACTTCTACTAAATTTTACGGAATCGCGCAATTGAATAAATTCGGCGTCGAGGCGTTTCGTCACACCGTAAATCCGACAATCTCTTACGTTTACAAGCCGGATTTTTCCGATGAGAAATTTGGCTATTACGGTTCTTACAAGAAAGCGGACGGAAGCGTCGTGAAATACGATAAATTTTCCGACGGGATTTTTGGCGGTTCGGGCGCGGACGAATCGCAACGTTTGAATTTTTCCGTAAACAATATTTTCGAAATCAAAACGATGAAAGACCCGACCGACACGACTTCGCAACAAAAGAAAATTAAATTGCTGAATTTGAATTTGGGAACGTCCTACAATTTTGCAGCCGACAGTTTGCGGCTTTCCGATTTGCGCGTTTCTTACCGAACTTCAATTGGCGATATTCTTTCGTTCAGCGGAAATTCCACTTTCACCTTTTACGACCAGGACGGTTCGAGAAAAATTAATAAATTTTTGATTTCCCGCGGCAAAGGACTTTTGCGGCAAACGAGCAGCAGTTTTTCAATTAATATACGATTAACCGGAAAGAAAATTAAATCGCTAACGCAAACCGAAACGAAAAAAGATACTACCGAGAACGACGAAGTTTTCCGCAGCGATTATTCGTCGTTTCACGATTCGCGCGATTATATGCAATACGAAATTGACGAAACCGATTTCTCGCTTCCGTGGAGTTTGAATTTAACTTACAATTTCGGTTTCAGAAAACCGACGCCTGCGCCTGGCGAAACTTCATCGTTCGTCGGTCTCAGTTTAAGTTTCAATCTCACGCGAAAATGGAAATTCACAATGCGCGGCAATTACGATTTTGTAAGAGAAGAAGTCTCTGCGCCGGTTTTTACGGCTTACCGCGATTTGGGTTGCTGGGAAATGTTTTTTACTTGGCATCCTATTGGAACTTACCGCGGCTTCAAGTTCAGCATCCGATTGAAAGCGCCGGAACTTCGAGACATCAAATTGGAAAAATCAGACAATATTTTTTCGGGGAGATAATTGATGATTAAAGAATACTTAATTGACGGCAACAATTTGATTTGGCAAATTCCCGAATTAAAAAATTTGCAAAAAGACGCATCCAAACGGGAACACGCTCGTGAACGGCTTGTTTTTGTTTTGCAAAGATATTTCGCCGGAAAGAAAATTAAAGTTACCGTTTTTTTCGACGGCGCGCCGCATACGAGATTTGGCGGGAATATCAGATTAAAATTTTCTTACGAAAGAACCGCCGACGAACTAATACGCAAAGCAATCGACAAACTCAAAACGAAACATGCCGCCGCAGTTGTTTCGTCGGACAGATGGATTTCCGACTACGCGAAAGTTAACGGTTGCAAGACAATCCGCAGTTCCGAGTTCGCTAAAATGATTTCTTCGCAAAGTAAAAAATCGAACGAAGAAGAAATTATGCGCGAATTAAGAAATTACGATTGGGAAGATATTTTCGGGGAAGAATAAAAGCGGCGCGCTGATAATACCGGTTTTATTATGATATACTCCGATTGACAATTTTTCGCAGAGCGTAAAAAACGATACCTAAACTTTCTCAATCAAAAATTTTCTTTTGCCTTCGCGGGAAAGTTCGATTATTATTTTGTAATCCGCTTTCGGAACGGCGTCCGGAAATAAATCCGCCCACTCGATAAACGTAATTGCGTTTTCGTCGGAAATGTAATCTTCTATCCCAATGTCGTAAAGTTCATACTCTTTCTCGATGCGGTAAAAATCGAAATGATAAAATTTCAACTCGCCGTTTGAATATTCGTTAACTATCGCAAATGTGGGACTGTTCGCATTTTCTACGCCGTAATTTTTCAACAGCGCTTTTACAAAAAATGTTTTCCCTGAGCCCAAGTTGCCTTCGAGCAAAACAACGTCGCCTGGCAAAAGCGCATGTGCAAATTGCCGCGCTATTTGTTCCGTTTCCTTTTCCGTAGTAATTATTTTTTCGAAAGGGAAATCCATTTACTTCGTCTCCAAAAGCGCGACAGGCAAAATCATTTCTTCCATTGAAATTCCGCCGTGTTGGAAAGTATCGCGATAAAGATTTAAGTATTTGTGGTAATCGGTCGGATAAACGAAATAATAATCTTCTTTTGCGATAATGTAATTAGCGGCAACGCCGACGTCAGGCAATTTAAATTTAGCTGGATTTTTAATGTACATCGCATGTTTGTCGTCCGCTTTTAAGTTTCGTCCGTATTTAAAACGTAAGTTTTTCGCCGCCTCTTTGTCTCCCAAAACTTTTGCGCCGCGATGCACTCTTATGCTTCCGTGGTCGGTTGTTAAAATTACCTTCGCGTTTTTCATTTCCGAAATCGTTTTCAAAATGGAAAGCAACGACGAATGCCTGAACCAACTTTCCGTAAGCGAACGGAACGCGGGTTCGTCCGGGGAAATTTCTTTCAAAACGTCATTGTCCGAACGGCTGTGGACAATCATATCGAGAAAGTTAATTACGACCGCCATAAAATGCGTGTTCTTGTGCGAAATTACGTTTTGCGCAAAAGAACGTCCGACGGCAGGGTCGATAATTTTGAGATATTTCATCTCGTTGCGTAATTTTACTTTGTGGCGGTGCAAAAGCAAATCGAGCAAATCTTTTTCGTATCTGTTTAATTGGCTTTCGTTTTCGAATTTATTTACCCAATATTCAGGATAGCGTTCTTGAATCTCGCGCGGGAAAAGTCCGCTGAACAAAGCGTTCCTCGAATACGGCGTCGCGGTCGGAAGTATCGAATAATAAAAATCGGTAACGATGTTGAAATAATCGCGCAAATGTTTTTCAATAACATACCATTGGTCGAGCCGCATACAATCGAGAACAAAATAAAAAACAGGACCTTCGGAATTTTCAATTTCAGGCAAAACGTAATTTTCAAATATTTGCGGACTTAAAACCGGCGCGTCGTCCGGATTTTCGAGCCAATCGAGATAGTTTCTTTCAATATATTTGGAAAACTCGCGGTTCGCTTCTTTTTGTTGTTCGTACAGACTTTGCCGCAAATCGACTTCGGGATGTTCGTCGAGTTCCAAATCCCAGGCGACAAGGCGTTTGTAAATATCAATCCAATCGAGAAAATCGTTTTCGCCCAAAAGTTGAGCCGAAATTCTCGCAAATTCTTTCATATAATCTTTGGTAACGTATTCGTTCGAGATTTTTTTTCTGTCGAGAATTTTTTTGCAAACCATTAACATTTGCGAAGGAAGAACCGGCTTAATCAAATAGTCGTCAATCTTACTGCCGATTGCGTCGTTCATCAAACTTTCTTCTTCGTTTTTCGTAACCATTACTATCGGCACGGACGGGTCAATTTCCTTAATTTCCGAAAGCGTTTCGAGCCCGCCCATTCCCGGCATCATTTCATCTATAAAAATCAAATCGTAAGATTTTTCCCGCACTTTGTATATCGCGTCTTCGCCGTTTGTTACCGTATCGACCTCGTAACCTTTTTCCGTAAGGAAAAGAATATGCGAACGCAGAAGTTCGATTTCGTCGTCAATCCAAAGTATTTGTTGCTTTTCCATTTTATTTCCAATCGTAAAGAAAATGTTAATTAAATATTTATTACCCGCAGACTAGTATTTTGTTCCGAGTTTAAGATAATAAATCTTTAATTGAATTAATTACATAATCCGGTTTTGCGTTTATTCCGTTTACAAATTTTTGCACGCCTGTTTGAACCAACGCGGAATCCATCCCCGCGTCGTTTGCCATTTTGATGTCGGTTTCAAGTCTGTCGCCGATTAGCAAACATTTGTTTAATGGGACGCCCATTTTTTCTTTAATCAAATCAATCATAAATTTACTCGGCTTGCCGAAATTTTCTTCCAACTTTTTGTGCGTGGATTTTTCAAGCGCGGCAATTGTCGAGCCGGCGTCGAGAATTTCGCCGTTTTTTACGGGACAAGTATTGTCTATATTCGCCGCGTAAAATTTCGCGCCGTTCTCAATCGCTTCTTTTGCGATTTCGAGTTTCTCGAACGTGAGCGTTCTGTCCAATGTTACAATTACGACTTTTATTTTTTTCGGATTATCGCTGAATGTTAAGCCGCTTGAAATTAGTTCGTTTATAAATTTTTCTTCGCCGAGCGCAAAAAACGGTTCTGCAAAATGATTTTTTTGCAGAAAATTTATTGTGGATTCCGTCGCCGTAATTATTTGATATTCTCTTATTTTAAGTCCGTTGGAACGCAAAAATTCAAAATAATCTTTTTTCGAACCGGTAGTTTTATTGGAAACGAAAAGAATTTCTTTTCCACTTTCCGTAAGCAAATTTATTGTTTCTTTCGCGCCAGGAATCAGCGCGTCTTCAAGATAAACCGTTCCGTCCAAATCAAAAACAAAGCCCTCGTAGTTTTCATAAAGTTTCATTTACAAACTCAATTCCCTTTTCATTTCAGCCAATGCTTTTTTTATTGAACGCGGATTGTAAGCAAGTTCGCGTTCCGCCTTGTAGGTTAAAAGTCCTGATTTCAAAGGTCTTCTCGCCGCTTGATTCAGTTCGGCGGTTGTAATCGGTATAATCAACGATTTGTCCAAATCGAAGAAATCGGCAATCTCTTCGGTAAATTCAAAACGCGTGAGAAAATCGCGTCCGCCTATGTTGTAAAGCCCTTCGGCGTCAAGCGTTTCGATTGCCGCAATTCCGTTTGTCAAATCGTCCAAATATGTCGGATTGCCGAATTGGTCGGTTACGATTTTAATTTGTTTTTTCTCGCGCAAAGAAGAAACCACCCATTTTACGAAATCCGGTCGCCCGAATTTGGCAGGCCCGAATAACACGTTTGTTCTCACAACCGTAAATCTTGCGCCGGAAGCTTTCAACACGTTTTCCGAAGCGAGTTTTGTGCGTCCGTAATAACTTATCGGATTTGGTTTGTCTTCTTCGGAATAAGGTCCGTTTTTGCCGTCGAAAACGTAATCGGTGGAAAGATGAATTATGTGCGCATCAATTCCTTGCGAATAAAGCGCAAGATTTTTTACGCCTTCGACGTTAATTTCCCACGCAAGTTTTTTGTTTGTTTCGCATCCGTCAACATTTGTGTAAGCGGCCGTGTTAATTACGGTATCGGGAAAGAAATTCATTATCAACGCTTTTACGGCGGATTTATCGCGAATATCAAGTTGCGTGTATTCAATTCCGTCGAAATACGAAAAATCCTCAGCCGACGCCAAATGAAGTTCGACGTTTTCTTTTTTGCGGTAATACTCGGTTAACCTTTGTCCGAGCATACCGTTTGAGCCTACAATCAATATTCTTT
>WGAL01000106.1 GCA_015494845.1 Melioribacteraceae bacterium | reverse complement strand
TCTCATTAGTGGATTTTCTCCGGTAAATAAATTTTAATAATGAAAATTCTACTTAAAATATTGTTTTTGATAACGGTTCTTTTTTTGCAAAACACAAACGCCCAGAGAAATTCGTCGGAGCGTTATAAAAGATACGCCGTTAAACAAATGCAATTGGGAAAGTATGACGAAGCTATAGATGTGCTGAACAAATACATCACACAAAATCCGCAAAAAGCCGACGGTTACAATTTGCGCGGTTTATGTTACGAAGCTACTGAACGTTACAATTATGCGGTTCTTGATTTCCGACGCGCGCACGCCCTTGCTCCCAACGATCCGGAGATTAAAAAGAATTTGGACAGAACTATTTCCGTTTGGTATAAAATTTTGAAAAAAAAGATTGAAGGACACAAGAGGGAACTTGCGATTGACCCGAACAGCGCGTTTGATTATTTGGAAATCGGGAAATGTTACAGATGGATGGAAAAGTGGAATTTAGCGGAACAATGGTACGACGAATATTTGAAGCGCGACCCTAATGCTTCGCCTGACGAAATTATTCGTTATACAGAAATTCTTGCAAAAACGCGTCATATTAAAAAAGGCGAGAAGATTCTAAAAAAATATGTCGAGCGTTATCCCGATGATTGGCGTTTGTGGAGTAGATACGGTTACTTTACTTTGTGGCTCGGAAAATACAAAACGGCAGAGCATGCTTTTCAAACCGCTTTGAGTTTTAAGCCTTATTTTAAGGAAGCTCAAGACGGATTGGAACTTGCCCAACGAAAAGGTTATTTGACGTTATATCAACCGCGTTCGTACGAAAGAGTTTATTTAATTGATAAATATTACAGAATATTGAAGAAAAGGCCTGATGATTACAATACGCGCTTCAAATTAACCGAGGAATTGTTGAATAAGAAAAGATACGAAGAAGCGAAACAACAACTTATTATTTTAAGCGATGAACATTCGGACGACCCGCGATATGAAAAATTAAAAAGACGTTTGGACGAACATTTTTACGAATTGATTAAGAGCAAAGAAGAAGTTGTAAAAACCGATTCAACTAATCGTGATGCGGTTCTGGAAATAGCAAAAAATTATTTGAATTTGGAGCAATACGATAAAGCGAAAGAACTTTTGGAAAACTATTTAAAGAAAATGCCTGATGATTTCGAAGCAAAATATTATTTGGCAAAAGCGTATTCCTTATCCCACGATAATGAAACCGCTTATGAACTGATGAATGAAGTTTTGAACGAGGGCGGTAACGATATTAAATATAAATTGTTTGCCGGACAACTTGGGGTTTGGACGTTAGATAAAAGTGAAAAGCCTGTTGAACTGCTTTATTCTGTTTTGCAGGAAGAGCCGCAAAATCAAACTGCGCTGATCGCTCTCGGATTGTATTATTATGGCACTGATCAAGTCGATTCACTCGGTAAATACGTTGACTTGGCAGGGAGGATAGACGATTCAAATCCTGAGTATGTTAATCTAAAAAATATGTATGAAATGTTGAAAATGAGATTGTCGCAACAAAAACGCTGGGATTTGGTTGCTGAAGGCGATTCGTTGATAAAAGAAGGGTATTTTGAAGAAGGGCTTAAAAAATACAAAGAATACTTCAGAGAAAAAGGAGATGTCATAACATATTCGGATTATCCGGTTCTTCTTTCGATGGCAAGTGCATACAGTTCTCTCAATAAATACGATTCTGCCGCAGGAATTTACCAAGAAATTTACGATTTGGACGAAGACCCTGAAGTTAAACTTTTGGAAGCTAAAAATTTATTTTGGGCAGGAGATTCCGTAAACGCGTTAAAGCTATTTCAAGAATTGGAGAATGAACTTCCTGAAAATCCTGAAGTTAAAGTGTTTTTAGGAGATACTTATTACAGAATGAAAAATTACAAGCAAGCGGAAATTTCATATAAATCAGTTCCGGATTCGCTTTGGGAACAGTATTACATAGAAGACAGATTGAGTTGGTTGCCAGGTAATTACGGTTCAGGCGGAAGTATTTTTTCAAGTCTTTTTTCTTATCTGCATTTGAATCCCTACTTTTATTATTTTAACGATAATGCCGGATTTACGTATTCGTTTATAGGAGCGAATGCTACAACCGGATTAATAAGTTTTTTCTCATTTGGAGTTGGTTATCGTTACGGAATTTTAGGTGACAGAGAAATTAATTACCGTTTCCATAGAATGATGTTATACTTGCAAGCGCGTCCTTTGCGTAATTTATTTGTCAGCTGGGGAATTGGTAAGATGTTTGGCGAAACTTATGACAGAAGAGAATATGAATTTTCGGTCAATTATATGGATTCGTCAAAATACAGATTATACGGTTACTATTTATTCGGCGACGGCGCGGAAATGTTGTATTCTCCTTTCCTTGTTCAGTACAGAATTTCAGCCGAAATTTACAAGGTTGGCGGGTATTACAATTTTTCAAGCGGACTTGGTCTTCGCGGATACTGGACTTTTATGCACGCTTTGAACGGACCTAACAATTCCGCAAACTGGGGAAACGAGTTTTTGTTTAGAGTCGGGCGTTGGTTTACCAAAGATTACATTATCGGATATGAATTTAATTTTATTGATTTTGAATTTACTTCCCAATACTACTATTCACCGCAGGAATATTTGTCTCATGCAATTTGGGGAGTTTGGTATTTTTACAGGAAAAATAAATGGGAACTTAAGTTTGACGGAAGACTCGGCTACGTACCGCGGTCATCTTACTTTATTTGGGACGGACGCGTTGACGCTACATATAAACCGTACGAGAATTTATACATAACGGCATTTGCTTTTTACGGACAATCTCAGAGATATTATGTTGGTTATCGTTCCAAATCCTTTGGAGTGGAACTTCATTGGACGCCGTTTTGATTATGAATTATTTTACATTTACATATTTTAGAACAAATATTTAGATAATTACTTTAACGGATTCTTGTAAAATATTTAGTTGAAAAGAGTTATAAAAAATTGTATATTACATTTGAAGTGAAATCGGACAAATGATGAAAATTGAAAAGTTAAAAATAATATTGGACAATAGGGAAATAGAAGTTCCCAAAAGGGATTTTAAAAAGGAAAAGTTACGTACTGCGCTAATTTCTGGCATTTTGTCCGTGATTTTAATTATTATTATTGCGGTAACTTTACCGATGACTATTTTGCCGTTAAGCGGTTTGTTTGTGTACGCATCTATTGTTGCTTTGGCTTTGTTCTTGTTTTTATTATTGGCTCGATATTTCACTTTGATTTGGCTCTCTTATTTTTACCAGACTAAATATACCGTAATGGAAAAGCCCTTTTATACTCCGTTTGTTTCCATTATTGTTCCTGTTTATAATGAAGGAAAAGTTTTGCGTGCATCGATTGATTCCCTTTTGAAGCTTGATTATCCGAATTATGAAATAATCATAGTTAACGATGGTTCGACAGACAACACTGCCGAAGTCGGAGAATCTTTGGTCGGTTTGCATAAAGGGAGAACGTCTTGGGTTAAAGTTTCGCTGATTAACAAACCTAACGGTGGAAAATCGAAAGCTTTGAACGCTGGAATTCAATATTCCGAAGCGGAATTTGTTTTATGTATGGATGGCGATTCCGCGCTTTCTCCTCAAACACTAAAGATGGGAATGCGACATTTTGTTGACCCTGAAGTTGGAGCGGTTGCAGGTAACGTTAAGGTTACCAACAGAGGCAAACCAATTTTGGATTTACAGGCGTTGGAATACATAGAAGGTTTGAATATGGCTCGCGCGGCTCAGGGTTTTGTTAAAATGGTAAATATTATTCCTGGTCCGATTGGAATATTTAGAAAACGTGCTTTGCATGATGCCGGATATTATTCGAGCGATACTTTTGCGGAAGATGCGGATTTAACGCTTAAAATTTTAGCGAAAGGTTGGAAAATTGAATATGAACCGGAAGCTCAAGCATGGACGGAAGCGCCTGCAAATATTTTCCAACTTTTGAAACAACGTTATCGTTGGACAAGAGGAATTTTACAGGCAATCAGAAAACACAAGAAGTTTTTAATAAATCCGATTATTAATTTTAATAATACTTTGATTTTATGGTCAATGGCTTTTGAAGCTCTTGTTTGGCCGGCAATGAATATTTTTGCAAATCTATTCTTTATTATTGTCGCGCTTTTATACGGAATGACAAGCTTGATTGTATTTTGGTGGTTCGGCATTGCAATTCTTGACTTCATGGCGGCAATTTTCTGCGTTGCGGCTGAAAAAGAAGAAGCTCGGCTTATTCCGTATTCATTAATTTACAGAATATTTTTCGTTTTAATGATTGATATTACAAAAGCAATGGCGACGGTTGAAGAATTTCTCGGACTTGCTATGAGTTGGGGAAAACTCGAACGCGTAGGTTTGAAAAAATAAAATTTTTGAAAATTATTTCAGGAGTATAAAATGGAATTAATTCCGATACTTTCTTTGATTATTCTGGTTGCGACTATAGC
>WGAL01000105.1 GCA_015494845.1 Melioribacteraceae bacterium | reverse complement strand
CTATTAATACCGTTCGAATAACTAATTTCAGACAATTGGAAAATTTTACTCTTAGTTTAAGACCAATGACAATTCTTGTCGGACCAAACGGTAGCGGTAAAAGTTCGTTTTTAAGGGCGATGAAATTTTTAAGTTACAATTTACAAGCGTATGCAAGGAAATTAGTTGATTATAAAACATATTTTGAAAATGATGAAATCTGGGGAATTCCGCAGATTATCTATAAATTTGATGAAATTAATTTTCTTTCATTTAATGATGTTGTATCTAACAATGACGAAAACAGAACGATAGAATTTATTATTGAGGGTAAATTTTACTGGCCTCAGTCAGATGAAGAGAAATCAAAAAGGTTAGACCGTGAATATAAAAGCGTGGAAGAGTTTATTAAAATTCTGAAAAAAAATAGTTTTGATCATAGGTTGCAGGAGATTTTGATAGCTGGCAACGAAAAGTTTTTTGAATTTACTTTGAATTTTAGTTTCGATAAAGACGGATACGTTAATTTTTCTTTTTTAGATAAAAAAAATAATTACAAAGCGGTTTATTATAACCGTGATTTCAGCCAACAAGGAGTTTTTATTAAGAATAAAAAAATAACTTCTTATCTTGATTTTCACTTTCCAGACAGAGATTATATAAAAAAACTGATTGAAAATGCACCAAATAAAAATAAATATAAAAATGTTGCTAATTATAAAAAATTTCTTTCCCGCACCTTTAAAATATCGGAATTATATTACAGAATTATTTTAGGTTACATTTTTGCTCTTGATTATTTACCCCCCTTACGAAAAATACCAAAAGGAATTTATATTTTAAATAATGGCTTTTTCCCAAAAGAGGAGGATTATAACTTTTGGAATGATTTTCTTACTAAAGAAGAATATTTAAATTTAGATTCTCTAATTGATATTAAATTAGAACTAGAGAACAAATATGTCGAGGGGATTGAATTTACTGAGAAAGATATAGAAGATAATAAAAAAAGTAGTAAATTATCGTTTGAATTACTTGATTGGAAAACATTATTTGAAATATTAGAAGAACTTGGTTTGGCTAAGGGAATTTTTAAGGAAGTAGATGAGAAAAATAATATCGGGCAAATTAAAGTCGTAACAATGAATGATACTATTATTAATATAGAGAACGAGAGTAGCGGGTTTTTGCAAATCTTTCCAATCTTGATATATTCCTCAAAAGTGTTAGAGAATGATTATAATAATTATAAAAAAATATTAGTTATTGAACAGCCTGAATTACATTTGCATCCCGATTTACAATTTAAGTTATCCAAACATCTAAGAGACAAGAGACGATATGGTTTAATTTCTTATCTTCTTTTTGATGAAAATTATTCTCTCATCGAAACACATTCGGAACATATCATTAGAGGATTACAAGTAGAAGTTGCAAAAGGGAATTTGAAACCGGAAGATGTTGCCGTTTATTATGTAGATAAAGACGAAAACGGAATAAGTTCGGTTCGCTTGTTGGAACTTGACGAGAACGGAAACTTTACAACCGAATGGCCTAGCGGATTTATGGATTTGTCGTCAAAAGCCGCTTATGAATTGTTAAATACGCAATTAAAAAACAAGAGTAAGTAATTGCAAGAAATTGCATTTGACCTCGAAATAGTTGACAGTATTCTTTCAAATTCTTCTGCGCAGAATTCAATTAACAAATTGATAAAAATATCGCAGAATTTGAAAGATTACCACAAGGTTATTGATTCGATTACGGAAAATGAAATCAGTTTTTGGCAAGAATCAATAAACAAAATAAAACGAAAACATCACGGACACGCATTTGTTCAGTTTTTGGATATTTTGTTTAGTCCCTTGAATTTAAATTTTAATCCAGTTCCGCCGAGCGAAAGTGAAGATAAATTTGAGTATTACATCAATCAATCCCCTGATAAAATTGGAATAACCGAAAAGAAAGAAGAATATGAGGAAAAATATTTCGTTTATTCTTCCGATGAATTTATCGAGAACTACTTTGATAACCGGAACAATTTATTTCGCTTAACGAAAGTAATTAATTACAAAAAAGGCGACAAGTTTTATCCGCAAGTTTTCTATCCGTATTTGCGAGAAGCAAAGAAAATCGAATATTTGGACAAATATTTATTTGCCGAAGCGTCGGATTTGGACAAAAAACTAATTCTTTCATTAATCAAGGAAAGCCAATCGTTAAAAGAAATGGTATTTTATACAGAGCTTAACTTTCACGATATGAAACTTGCCTTTAAGAAAGGTGCGTTTAACGCGTTTAAAAAGAGCGTTAAAAAACAATTGCGAAACGTTAAAATTGAAGAAATGAAGCAATATAATTCGAGAGAAAACCACGACAGATTTTTAATCGTTGACAGCGATAGATATTCGATTACCATTACGACAAGCACAAACAACTTGGAAATAAAAGGCGACAAGTTTGTTGTGAAAAAACCGTTTAAAATCATCTTCTCAAAAGGCAGGGATTATATTGATTAACGTTTGCCTCAATTTTAATTCTTTCGCCCCGCTCCTAACCAATCGGTAAAATCCGCGCGCTATCCGTCGTAAATTTAAGTTTTGTTAAGAAAGGATTTTGCCGTATATTTACACTCTTTTTTCAGTAGGAGGAAGTACAATGTCAAAAAAGAAGATTAAACCGGTAAAAGCTTACAAAAATCTGGATTTTCTAACTTCGCACGAAGCTCGCGAAATCAGAGTTTTAGCCGAATTTATCGAACCGGAATCCCGTTTTAACAAATACAATGTTACGGATACCTTCGTCTTTTTCGGTTCGGCGAGAATAAAATCAGAAAAAGAGGCAAAGAAAAATTTACGCGAATTAAAGAAGCGTAAAAACGAGATTAAAAATTTCGAAAAAGAATTAAAGAAAGCCGAACGCGATTTGGAATATTCCAAATATTACGAAGCGGCGCGCGAGCTTTCTTACCGTTTGACAAAATGGTCGCACGATGTTAAACATCCTGAAAGAAAGTTTATTGTAGCAAGCGGCGGCGGACCAGGAATTATGGAAGCGGCAAATCGAGGGGCGCAAGAAGCAAAAGGGAAATCGGTTGGAATGAATATCAGCTTGCCGTTTGAGCAATACGTGAACGATTACGTTTCGCCTGAACTTGCCTTTGAGTTTCATTATTTCTTTGTGCGCAAGTTTTGGTTAATTTATATGGCGAAGGCGTTGATTGTTTTCCCCGGCGGTTTCGGCACAATGGACGAACTTTTCGAGGTTCTCACTTTAATTCAAACGAAAAAAATTCACAAAAATATGAAGGTGATTATTTTCGGTTCCGATTATTGGAAAAACGTTATTAATTTTGAGGCGTTCGTTGAAGCCGGAACAATTTGCAAAAGCGACTTGAAACTTTTTGATTTTTGCGACACTGTCGATGAAGCATACAAAAAAATAACTACCTTTGTTACTAAAAAATATTTAAGTTAATTAAACGTGATTTTAGCCCCGTTCGGGGCTTTTTTATTATTTAACTTGGTTAATATTATACACTTGCCTAATTTAAAACATCCCGATTGAATAAAATTCGTTTTTACAAACGCATTTATTTTATTTCTGTGGCATAAAAAATGTTTGTGTAAAAATGTTATATTGAAATAATAAGTCAATAATTATAAGGAATAATAATGAAGTTCGTCGAACTTTTTAGGAAAGCTTATCAATTGTTTAAGGAAGGTCGATTTGACGAGGCGCAAAACGCTTTAACGGAAGCCGAAGAATATTTTGAAGAAAGCAACGACGCCGGCTTGACTTTGGAAGACGTTTATGTTTTACGCGGCGTAATAGCTTTGGAACAGGAAGATGTTGAGTTTGCGCTTGATTCTTTTCAACGCGCCCTTGAGCTAAATCCTGAATCGGTTGAGGCGTGTCTCGGGCTCGGACAAATCTTTTTTATAGCGGAGATGAAAGAAGAAGCGAAAAAAATGTTCGAGTGGGCTGTAAAAAACGGACCGGAAAACATTCGCGCCAAAGTAGCATTACAAAATATTAATAAGCATTTAGGTTATCCTCAGGAGCATAACTCGTTGGAAGATGAAATGCAAACATCTGAAGACAATGATAATTACGACGAAGCTTATAAATTGTTTTTAGACAATAAATATTCCGAAGCGCTTGAACGGCTTGCCAAAATTCAAGATAAAACAAACGAAGATGTTCTTTTGCTTAAAGGCAATATTCTTTTGGCTGATAACGATTTGGAAGGCGCAAAGGAAGTTTTTCAGAAAGTTTTGGAATTGAACAAATTTTCCGCACCTGCGCTGATTGGATTGGCTGAATATTTTTATAAAAAAGGAATGTTCCATGACAGCAAAGTGATGTACGAGCAAGCTTTGAAAATTGAACCGAACGACGAATACGCGCTTGTCGGCTTGGCAAAGGTAAATCACGAATTAGGTTTGTCTCCTGTTCACAATTTGAACGATGTTGTGCCTGAAGATATTTCCGCGAAAATCGATAATGAGATGCAACGGGCTTTCGAAAAATTCGAGGAAAAAGAATTTGGCGAAGCGGTTGAAATTCTTGGTAATTTGGAAAAAGAAATCGAGGACGAAGAATTCGAAAATAAAAAAGATATTCTGGCAAGAATAAATAATTTTAAAGGGTTTAATTACCTTTCGCAAGGTAAACTTGCCGACGCGCAAGAAACATTTGAAAGAGCGCTCGAATTAAATCCGAACAGTTCGCAAGCGTGCGCCGGTTTGGGCGAAGTTTTTTATTTGACAGGCAACGACAAACAAGCGAAAATAATGTATGAATGGGCGGTAAAAAATAATCCGCAGAACGCGTTTGCTCACGCCGGATTGGCGAAGGTAAACAAATCGCTCGGATTGCCTGCCGACCACAACACTTTGAAATTAGGCATCGACATTGACGACAGCGAAAAATTTAACGAGTTGGTAATGTCGGCTTATGAAAAATTTTTGAATAAAGATTTTGAAGGAACGATTATAGACTTGCGTCAAGCCTGTGAATTTTACGACGAAGAACCCGACGTTAAAGAGGCGAAAGTTTCTCTTGCAAGTCTTTATAATTTTGAGGGCTACGCTTATTTGGGGTTGAACAATCTAGAAAGAGCGCGCGAAGCCTTCGAACGCGCTTTGGTTTTGAATCCTGACAGTTCGCAAGCGTGCGCGGGTCTCGGCGAAATTTTTTATTTACTCGAACAGGACGAAAACGCAAAAGTAATGTACGAATGGGCTTTGAGAAACGAACCGGGCAACAAGTTCGCCGAAGCCGGTTTGAAAAAAGTAAGCGAAGCGTTATCCGGTGAAACCGAAAAAAATTCGGAAACCTCCGAGAAAACGGACGAAGAAATTCTTGACGCGAAAGAGAAAATCGAACAGCTGATTGAAGACGCTTACGACGATTTCGCAATTAAGGAATTCCGCGAAGCAATTAATAAACTTGTAGAAGCCGAAAAACTTGTAATCGAAACGTTTGAAGACCAAGACAAAAGTTTTGCGCTCTCGAGCATAAACAATTTCTTGGGTTTTAATTTTCTCGGAATTCAAGAAAACGAAAAAGCGAAAGAGCATTTCGAAAAATCGATTCGATACAATCCGGAAACGGCGCAAGGTTACGCCGGTTTGGGAACGGTAAATTACTTAATGGGAAACGACGAGGAAGCAAAACGCCTTTTGCAAAAATCGCTCGAAATCAATCCGAACAACAAATACGCTTTGGGCGAACTCGTAAAAGTAAACAAAGCGTTGGGCATTGAAGAAGATGAAGGTTAAAGTAGGCAATGGGAAGCGTTTCGCTATGTATGATTGTAAAGAACGAAGAAAAACATTTACGCGAATGTTTGCTTTCCGTCCAAGGCGTAGCCGATGAAATAATTGTTGTCGATACCGGTTCAACCGATTCCACAAAAAAAATTGCCGCAGAGTTTAATTCCAAAATTTACGATTTCAAGTGGGTGAACGATTTTTCAGCCGCGCGGAATTACGCGCTTTCCAAATCGACTTCCGATTGGATTTTGTATTTGGACGCCGACGAACGACTCGATGAAAATTCAAAACAATTGGTAAAACGCTTAGCCGGAGAAGACGGACTTATCGGATATTTTTGCAACGTCGTCAGTCCGTCGGAAGCCGGTTCGCCCTCGGTAATGAAATTTATCAGATTTTTCCGTCGTCATCCTGGTGTTAAGTTTAGTGGAAAAGTTCACGAACAAATCGAACCTTCCTTGCGCGCATTGAATTACGAAATACGCGATTCGGAAATCGTAATAAATCACGTCGGTTACGATATTGACAAATCGGCGTTGAAAAAGAAAGCCGAACGAAACTTGAAATTGCTTCTTGAAGATTACAAAACAAATCCGTCGCCCTACAATGCTTTTCAAATCGGACAAACGTATTTAACGCTGGAAGACGCGGAAAGCGCCAGTAAGTATTTTCTGAAAGTTCTTGAAAATCCGGCGTTGGACGAAGCGCACATCGGACAAACGCTGCGTTATTTGGCGGCTTACGAATTCGGTAAAAAGAATTTTGCGAAAGCCAAAGATTACGTTTCGCGCGCGCTTGAGTTAATCCCGGATTCTCCGATAGCGAACGTTCTTGCGGCAAATATCGCGCTTGAGTTTCAAGAGGCGAACGATGCCGCAAAATATGCCAAAATCGCATACGAAAAAAATCGTTTGGCGCTCGAGGGAAAATTAAGAGCGAAATTCGACGTGCTGGTTAATGAAAAAAACATTTTGCTTTACGGAATTAATTTGGCATTATTGATTAACGATAAGGACTTGTTCGAATATTTTTATCCGAAAGTTCAAGCGTTGGAATTGGACGAAAACGACAAATTACTTCTTTCGTTTTACCATTCGATTTATTCAAGCGGAAACGTCCCTGGTGAAATTCTTTCGCGGTTCGATAAATTCAAAAGAAAAATCGACGTAAGAATTCTTGCGCAAGCCGTGAAATATTTGACCGAAAAAGGAATTGAGGCGGCGAAACTTTTGGCGCGCGAGTTCCCTGAAAATTTCGAATTGCTTTTTAATCTCGGCGAGATTTTTTTAGAGAGCAAGCCGGAGCAGAGCAGAGCGTTTTTGGAAAACGCGCAGAAAATCAATCCGTCCGATTTAAAAACTATGTGGAATTTGTTTAACCTTTATTTTTCCGAATTGAACTTGCCAAAGTTGGAAGTTTTATTGTCAAACGTAAAAAAATATCATTCGGATAATTTGGAATTAATCAATGTTATGGAACGCATTATTGTAAAGCTGAAAAACCTACCGGATGCTTCTAAGTAGCGAAAATATTGACTTTGAGCGATTGCTTAATTCGAGCGACGCGAGGAGGTCCGCAATTACGGATATTTTTGCCGACGAGAAATTATCCCGTAAATTCATAGAATTTATTTTACTTTCGATTAAAAGAGGCAAAGCGCGTAAAGTTATTGATTTTATTGAACGAAATGCGTTAGATGAAACTTCCCCTCAATTATTACAGCCGCTTTGTTTGGCGTATGAAAAATTAGGCAAAAAATTAAATGCGGCGAAAGTTTGCGCGCAACTTGCGGAACTCGCGCCGACTAACGGCGAAATTCTTTTCGACGCGGCGCGCTTGTTTTACGACGCCGGAAAATTTGACGAAGCGTTGCCGTATTTATCGGCAGCGTTGAAATTCTCGGATGAAAAAGGCGAAATTTATTTTTTGTTGGGAAATGTTTTCAAGCAAAAAAAAGAATTTGAACGCGCGTTGGAAAATTACAAACTCGCCTTGCAAAACGGAATAAGGCGCAAAGCCAGCGCGTATTACAACATTGGCGTCGTTTACGAAAATTTATTTCAATACGAAGGAGCGCGCGAGAATTACGAACTTGCGATTGACGAAGACGTGAATCTCGCGATTGCGCATTGGAATTTGAGTTTGATTTTATTGCGCTCCGGCGAATATGAAAACGGTTGGCGCGAATTTGAATGGCGGAAAAAGAAAAGCGATTACGTTAGTCCGAATTTTAATTGGCCGGAATGTAAGAAAGGCGAACTCAAAAATTCGAGAATCTTACTATACGCGGAACAAGGTTTCGGCGACGCAATTCAGTTTTTAAGATTTGTAAAAAATATTCGGTCGGCGTCAATTTCCATTGTTGTGAAAAAAGAATTAAAACGGCTTTTCGAAAAGAGCGGGTTTTTCGACAAAGTCTATTCGCGCGAGGGAAAACCGGACGAAAGCGAATTTGATTGTTTCGCATCGCTATTGAGTATGCCTTATTTGCTTGGGTTAAAAAATGTCGGATTGGAAAAACCGCTGTGGCAATTTCCTAAAACAAACACAAGACAAAATACGCTAAAAATCGGAATTGCGTGGAAGGGAAATCCGGCGCACGAAAACGACAAATTCCGTTCGATGAATTTAAATCTCTTTTTATCTGCGTTTAATGACTTGCACGCTGAAATTTACTCGTTGCAGAAAGGAATTATTTCCGATGAGGAAAATCGTTTGTTAAGCGAAAACAACGTTGTTCGCGCGGATATGGAAACAAACGACTTTTACGACGCGGCGCAAATTATCGGCGGCTTGGACGCCGTCGTAAGCGTAGATACGGCGGTTGCGCATCTTGCGGCGTCAATGTTTGTTCCGACTTTCATTTTGTTGCCGAAAAATTCCGATTGGCGTTGGGGAACGGAAGATAAAAAAAACGATTGGTATTCGACCGTAAAGTTATTCAGACAAAAAGAATTAGGGAATTGGAACGAACCGCTTCTGAAACTAAAAGTCGCATTGCTTGAATTTGTAAACGCAAAAGCAAATTTAAGCGACGAAGAAGATTTGGCAAAAATGCAGGCGGAAGTTTTTGAAAAAGCGGCATTGTTGGAAAAAGAAAATAAACAAACCGAAGCGCTTGAAGTATTGAAAAACGTTTACGAAAACGGAATTAAAACAAACGAAATGATTTTTAATCTCGCGCTTGCTTATCATAAAAATAACGAATTGAACAAAGCGAGAACGCTTTACGAAAAATTGATTGACAAAATTTCGAGCGAAGAAGTTTATTATAATTATTTGCTTTTGCTGTTGCAGATTAACGAACCGGAATTTGCCGAACGCGTTGGTATGCACGTCGTTGCGGATTTTCCTAACTCAGCAAAAATAAATTTTATATTCGCAAACATTCTGAAAGCAAACGAAAAATTTAACGACGCGGAAACTTACTACAAACGTGCAATCGCGCTCGCGCCGGATTTTGACAAGGCGAAATTCAATCTCGCCTCGCTTTATTACGCAACCGGAAGGATTTACGAAGCGAAAAATATTTACGAGGAACTGCTTCGGGGAAATATTGCCGCGGATTTGCTTTATAATTACGGATTGATTTATCAGGAACTGAATGAATTTGAAAAAGCGATTGAGTATTTGAACGCGGCAATCCGTCTTGAAAACAGAGCCGAATTTCATCTTGCGAAAGCCGAAGTGTTGTTGGCCCTCGGCGATTTCGAAAACGGCTTGCAAGAATACGAAGCGCGATTGCTAATAAACAAAGGGGCCTGCGAAAACAAAATTCCGCAAAGCCTCGCCGGATTGGGGTCAAAGAAAATTTTAATTTACGAAGAACAAGGAATTGGCGACACGATACAATTTATTCGATACGCGAAAGCGTTGGCGCAAAATAATTTCGTAACGATAGCAACGCGCGACGCGCTTGTTAATTATTTAAGCGAGCAAAATATCTTCGACAATGTAATTACGCTTTCGCAATGCGACGGAGAAAATTACGATTATGTTATTCCTATTGTTTCGTTGCTGAAACTCTTTTATGAAAGCGGTTCTACGTTTGAAATAAATGAAAAATATTTAAACGCGGGTAGAATTAATTTTCACGGAAACAATAAATTGAAAATCGGAATTGCGTGGCGCGGAAATCCGTACCCGGTCCATCAAAGAAAGCGGCATTTGAAGTTGCAAGCGCTTGAAAAAATATTTGCGGAAAATGACGCTGAATTTTATCCGCTTCAAAATAATCCGACGAAAGAAGAAATCGAAATTTTCAATCGACGCGAAAACTTTGTTTACAATCCGGATTATCTTAAAACGTTTTCCGGCTTGGCAAGTCTAATAAATTCAATGGATTTCGTAATTACCGTCGATACGGTTTACGCGCATCTTGCCGGAGCGCTCGGCAAGAAAACTTTTCTGCTTTTGCATTACAGCCCCGACTGGCGTTGGAGCGAAAGAACAAATATTGCTTGGTATCGCTCGGTTGAGGCGGTTCGGCAAAAAGAATACGGAAATTGGGAAAGCGCAATTAACGAACTCGTAAACAAAATAAAAAACGAACTAAAATGAACGCGAAAGAGATAAAAAAACTCATTGAACAAAACAAACTGAACGTGGCGTTGCAAACGCTTGAAAATACGCTTGCAGATAATCCTAACGACGTGGAAGCGTTGAATTTAAGCGCGTTTATTTATTTTCATAAAGGGAACTTTTCGAAAGCGATAAAATTATTCGAGCAAGCCGCAGGACTTTTGGAAAATCCTTCCGCCGGCTTCGTGAATTTGGGAATTGTTTATTTCCAAATGGAGAACATTGAAAAAGCGCTCGATTACTTTTCGCGCGCGGTTGAAGCGGACGAAAGCAACGCGCCGGCGCATTACAATTACGCTTTGGCGCTTTCGGAAATCGGCGAAATCGAGAAGGCAATTCGCGAATACGAACGGACAATCGAACTGAACGACAAATATCATTCGGCGTATTTGAATTTGTCTATGCTTTATTTGCTTACCGGCGAATACGAGAATGGTTGGCGGTATTACGAATATCGTTTTCTCACCGACGAATTGAAACGCAAGGAATTGCCTGGCAAACGCTGGCGCGGCGAAGAAGCGAAAGACAAAACGCTTTACGTTTATTCCGATCAAGGTTTCGGAGACCTTTTGCAGTTTGTCAGATTATTGAAAATTGCAAAGAAAAAAGTCGGAACGGTGATTTTGGAAGCGCAAATCGAACTGCTCGAACTGTTGAAAAACTCAGGCGTCGCCGACCGCGTCGTTCCTTCGCGACCGGATTTTTCCGCTACGGCGAATTACGATTTGCAAATCCCGTTGATGAGTTTGCCTTATGCGTTGGACATCAACGACGATAATATCCCGCAAGAAATTCCTTACATAAAACCGGACAAGGAAAAAGTGGAAAGATGGAAGTCGCTACTTGACGTCGGCGACAAAATGAAAATCGGAATTGCGTGGCGCGGCAATCCGGCATATAAGAAAAACCACTTGCGTTCTACGATAGTAAATAATTTCAAGCCGTTGCTCAATTGGAAAAAAGCGGTTTTCTTCTCGCTTCAAAAAGATATTTACGAGCGCGAAAAAGAATTTTTGCTTGCAAACGGAGTTGTCGATTTGTCGGAATATTTACGCGATTTTTCCGAAACCGCCGCGATAATGGAAAACTTGGATTTGATAATTACGACGGACACGGTAATACCGCATCTTGCAGGCGTGCTCGGGAAGCCGGTTTGGACGTTGCTTTCTTACGTCCCGGATTGGCGCTGGGGAATGAGCGACGACAGGACGAAATGGTATCCGCAAATGAAATTATTCAGACAAAAAGAACGCGGGAAATGGAAACCGGTTTTTGAAGAAGTGAATTCGGAGCTTAGTAAATTGCTTACAAGGTTTTAGCGACGCGTGACGAGCAAAAAATAAGAAACAGCACGTTCGCCGCGGCGGACTATCTTGCCGTGCGCGGAATAGTTAAGCAGCATTTGTCTCGAACCATGATTTTTGTGATTATATGATTTACATGATTTACCCTTTTCCTCTTTGAGCCTCTGTACCTTTGTGCCTTTGAATCCATTACCTTTTTATTTAATCATGCTAATCAATGAATCATTTTAATCTTGGTTCAAGACTACCTTATCTTTAAATTGAATAACCGCGTGGATTTTAATAACTTAAACCTTAATTCTGTTTGATTTTCGTAAAATGTTTTTGAAAAAATCAAGTGAGTGCAAGTTTTATATTATTCTTAAATTTACAAACTAAATATTTTCAAAAAGAATGCGAGAGGAGGTTATGAAATTTTTCATCGATACCGCAAATATTGACGAAATCAGAGAAGCGGAAAGTCTCGGAATTTTAGACGGCGTTACCACGAATCCTTCGCTTGTTGCGAAAGAAGGACGCGATTTTATCGAATTGTTGAAAGAAATTACGCAAATCGTTGACGGCCCTATTAGTGCCGAAGTTGTTTCCACCGATTACGACGGAATTTTACGCGAAGCGCGCGATTTGGCGAAAATCCATGAAAACATCGTAATTAAAGTTCCGTTAATTAAGGAAGGTTTAAAGGCGGTTAAAACGCTTTCCGAAGAAGGGATTAAAACGAATGTTACGCTTTGTTTTTCGCCTTCGCAAGCGTTGCTTGCCGCGAAAGCCGGCGCGACTTACATCAGTCCGTTTGTCGGCAGACTCGACGACGTAAGCAACGACGGAATGGAAATCGTTTCGCAAATTGTTCAGATTTACGACAATTACGGATTTGACACGCAAGTGCTCGTAGCAAGCATTCGTCACCCGATGCATTTGGTTGAAGCCGCGTTAATGGGCGCGGACGTTGCGACGATGCCGTTTAACGTAATCGACAAATTGTTCAAACATCCGCTGACCGACGTCGGCTTGGAGAAATTTTTAAGCGACTGGAAAAAATTGAACGAGGCAAAATAAAATGAAAAAGACAAAATTTAATTCGGTTCATAAAGAACTCGGCGCGAAAATGGTTGAATTTGCCGGTTTCGAAATGCCGATTCAATACCACTCGATAATCGAAGAACATTTGGTGGTAAGAAATTCGGTAGGCGTTTTCGACGTTTCGCATATGGGCGAGGTAAAAGTAAAAGGCGAAAACGCGCTGGATTTCGTTCAAAAAATTACGACGAACAACGCCGCGAAACTCACGCCTGGCAGAGTTCAGTATTCCACGATGTGCTACGAACACGGCGGCATTGTTGACGATTTGCTCGTTTACAGAATAGCCGAAGACGAATTTATGCTTGTAATTAACGCTTCGAACATTGAAAAAGATTTTAATTGGATGCTTGAAAACAAAATCGACGGCGCGGAACTAACGAACGAAAGCGACGAATATTCTTTGCTCGCCGTGCAAGGTCCGAACTCGCGAAAGACGCTTGAAAAACTTTTGGACAAGCCGCTCGATATTGAATATTACCATTTCACTTACGGAAATATTGCCGGGAAAGATATGTTAATTTCAAGAACCGGCTACACCGGCGAACTCGGCTACGAGCTTTACTTCAAAGGCGACGAAGCGGACGCGAAAAGAATTTGGGACGCGATTTTCGAAGCAGGAAGAGAATTCGACATTAAGCCGGCAGGCTTGGGAGCGCGCGATACTTTGCGGCTCGAAATGGGCTACTGCCTTTACGGAAACGACATCGACGAAACCACTAATCCGCTTGAAGCCGGACTTGGTTGGGTAACGAAATTCAAGAAAGGCGATTTCATCGGACGTGACGCGCTCTTGAAAGTAAAAGAAGAGGGATTGAAAAGAAAACTCGTTCCGATGATTTTTGACGAACGCGCTTTTCCGCGCCACGGTTACGAACTTCTGAAAAACGGCGAAAAAGTCGGACACATCACAAGCGGAACCGTTAGTCCGGTTTTGAATAAACCGATTGCGCTCGGTTACGTCGCAATTGAGTTTGCGAAAGAAGGCGAGGAAGTACTTGCAAAAATCAGAAACAAGGAAGTTCCCGCTAAAATTACAAAATTGCCTTTTGTGGAGAAATAAAAATGAAAGTTCACGTTTTACTTTCGCCTCTTAACGCGGACGAATTGTATTTTTCGGAAAAAACGACGGTCGTTATCGACGTGCTTCGCGCGACTTCCACGGCGATCGTCGCGCTCAACAACGGCGCGCGCGAAGTAATTCCGGTTGAGAAAATGGAATTCGCGATGAGAATTTCCGGCGGACAAAATCTGCTCGGAGGCGAAAGAAATTTGAAAAAAATCGAAGGATTTGACTTAGGCAATTCGCCGTTTGAATATACCGAAGAAGTCGTTAGAGGAAAGTCTATAATTCAATTTACTACAAACGGCTCAAAAGCGGTTGTGCGCGCCAAGTTCTCGAAAAATCTTTTTATCGCGTCGTTTTTGAATTTGAGCGCGATTGCCGAAAAACTAACCGAACTCGGCGAAGACGTTCAAATTCTTTGCGCCGGTTCAAACGGAATGTTTAGTCTGGAAGATACCGTTTGCGCAGGAATGTTGATTAAAAAACTTTCCGAAAAAAACCCGGAGATTCAATTGAGCGATTCCTCGCAAGCGTCCGTAATTCTTGCCGATTCGTTCGCGGCGGATATCTTGAAAATGTTGCGCGAATCGGAACACGGAAAAGAATTAATCGAAGCCGGATTTGAAGAAGATTTGAAACTAATTTCCGAAATCGATTCCGTGCCGGTTGTGCCGTATTTCGATTCGGACTCTCTGAAACTTGAAACCGAAGAAAAAGGAAGCGGCGAAGAGAAATAATGGCGGTAAAGAAAAAAATACGGAACGCGAAAAAGAATAATTCTCTGCGCGAGGAAAGTTCTCCGTATTTTGTTCCGCCTGAAAAGAAGAAAAAAATTATCGGTGTTTTGCTGATGATTTTTGCGCTGTTGATTTTTCTCGCCGTGGTTTCTTATTCTCGTTACGACAAGGCGGCGTTGCAGTATCGCTTTACCGATTTTTTTAAGGTATTTTCGCAAAATCCCGACATCGCAACTCAACCCGGAACGGCGGATAATTTGCTCGGAATTTTCGGCGTGTACATTTCCGATTTTCTGATTAACGCAACAATCGGTTGGTTTTCGTTAATCATTCCTATTCTGATTTTTATTTGGGGCGTCGTAATTCTGAATAAAAAATATCTTTCAGCCGCGGTTCGGCTTTCCAATTTTCTCGCGTTCGGCGGATTAATCGGCTCTACGTTTTTCGGCGTTTTGCGTTTCGGTTTGAAAATTTTCCCCGACACAAACGAACTTTCCGGTAAAGTCGGTTTGTTTTTGGGAGCCGGTTTAACGCGCTTGTTTGGTTCTCTCGGTTCGATAATTATTTTGATTACCGCTTTTCTAATTTCCTTGATACTTTATTTCGATATTGATTTCGGCGGAATTTTCTCGAAACTGAAATCCCTTTTTGGAAAAGGGGAAAGCGCGAGCAGGGAGAAAACAAGCGAAACGAAAATTGTCGTTAAGAAAGAAAACATTCACGAACGGAAAGTCAAAAAAACGAAACCGGCGGGGAAATTTTTACAAACCGTGATTGAAGACGAAGAAGTGCAAGATGCGCTTCCCGAAGAAGATAATGAAAACGGTGAAGGCGAAGAAAACGGAACGACAATCAGAATTAAGAAAACGAATTCCGTTTTAACCGAGCCGCCAGAACTTATTCACGAAAATGAAGATTTGGAGAACTCGGGCGAAATTAATCCGGAACTTCCGCAATTGCAAGACGACCTGGATAAAGATTTGCCGGAGCAATGGGAAGAAAAAATAAAATACGTTCCGCCCAAATTGGATTTGCTTGCCGAACCTTCGAAAGAGGAGATTGAAGTTCCCGAAGAAGAACTTAAACAGAACGCGGAATTGTTAAAAGACAAACTTGCGCTTTTCGATATTGAAATAAAAGATATTTCCGTAACGCCTGGCCCTGTTGTAACGCTTTACGAAATCGTTCCTGCGCCAGGCGTGAAAATCAGCAGAATTGTAAGTCTTGAAAACGACATCGCGCTTGCGCTTGCCGCGCGTGGAATTAGAATAATCGCGCCGATTCCTGGACGAAGCGCAATCGGCGTGGAAATCCCGAACAGAGAAACGATTACAGTTAGCGCAAAAACCGTAATTGCGGAATTGCTTCGCAAGAAAAACAAATACGAACTGCCTCTTGCGTTGGGGAAAACTATTTCAGGCGAGACTTACATTGCCGACTTAACAAAGATGCCGCACTTGCTCATTGCCGGCGCAACCGGAGCAGGGAAGAGCGTCGGAATAAATATGATGATTGCAAGTTTGCTTTATTCCAAACATCCGTCGGAAGTAAAATTTGTAATTGTTGACCCGAAGAAAATTGAACTTTCGTTTTACAGAAAATTGACAAAACATTTTCTCGCCGTTTCGCCGGATATCGACGAGGAGATTATTACGACGCCGCAAAACGCGTTGCTTGTTTTGAAGTCGGTTGAAATTGAAATGGAAAAACGTTACGACAAACTCGCGAAAGTCGGCGTAAGAAGCATTGTCGATTACAATAAAAAAATAGAAGACCCTAAACGCGCGCCGAAAAACACCGACTCGATGAAGCATTATAAATTGCCTTACATTGTCGTGATTATCGACGAGTTGGCGGACTTGATGATGACTTCCGGCAAAGAAGTTGAAGAACCGATTGCGCGACTTGCGCAACTTGCCCGCGCCGTTGGAATTCATTTAATAGTAGCGACGCAACGCCCGTCCGTAAACGTGATTACCGGAACTATAAAAGCGAATTTTCCGGCGCGCATCGCTTACAAGACTTTTTCAAAAATAGATTCGCGGACAATCCTTGACGCAAAAGGCGCCGACCAACTTTTGGGACGCGGCGATATGCTCTTTTTGCCTGGCGGTTTGCCGAAGCCAGTGCGCATTCAAAACGCATTTATTTCCACTGAGGAAGTCGAAAAAATCACCGACTACATTTATGTTCAGCAAGGTTACTCGCGCCGTTACCTTTTGCCGTCGATTTACGAAAAGAAAACCGGACGCGACGGCAATTTGCTAACTGACGCCGACCCGATGCTGGAAGACGCCGCGCGCGTTATCGTTCAACATCAACAAGGTTCGGTTTCGTTAATTCAAAGAAAATTAAAATTGGGCTACGGACGCGCCGCGCGAATAGTTGACCAATTGGAAGAACTCGGCGTTGTCGGTCCGCCGAAAGGAAGCAAAGCGCGCGAAGTTTTGGTAGAAACAATGGAAGAATTGGAAACGCTTCTGAGAACGTTATGAGTTTTTTTAAGAACCGGAATAGCGCAAGGTTTTTGCAAATGAAAAAGGGAATTGTCCTTCTTCTCGTTTTGTTATTTTCTTCTCTTTCGTTTTCGCAAGAAGCGAACGCGTTTTCAAAATTGCGGAAGCGTTTTTCGGAAGCGGAAAATTTTTCCGTTGATTTTATTTTTGTCGGAAGGAACATTCGCGGGAAAGCGCTTTACTCAAAGAAATTCGGCGAGAAGATAATTTTCGGTTCTTACGAGATTTTGGTAAAAGCCGACGCCGTTTTTAATTACAATAAAAAAGCTGACCGCCTCGTAATTTCGCCGCGAGATAACGAGTATGAAAATTTTTCGCTGAAAGCGATTTTGTTCGACTTGCCTGAAAGTTGCAAAATCGTAAATACCGATAGCGCAATTACGATAATTCCTAACAATCCCGACGAGAAAAATTTTAAGCGAATTGAAATTTTTTTAAATGAAAATAATTTGCCCGACGAAATAAAGATTTTCGATTTAAACGGAAATGAAACGCTTGTAAAATTAGGGAAGTTCAAATTTAATTCCGGGTTAAGCGAAAAAGATTTTGTAATCCACAAGAAAAAAACAACGAAGATTATTGACTTCCGTTAATAAAAATAGCGACGGCGGGAAATTAAAAGGCGCGATTATTTCTTTGGCAATTGCCGCTGTATTTTTGGCGCTCGCTTTCCGTAACGTAAATCTCGCCGAAGCGTTCGCGCTTATGCGAAACGTTTCTTTCTTTTGGCTTGCTGTTTTTGTAATTGTTTTTTTGCTTACAAATTATGTCCGCGTTCTGCGTTGGAAGTTAATATTAACTAACGTAAAAAAAGACGTTTCGCTTACAAACCTTTTTGCCGCGTCTATGATTGGCTACGGCGTAAATTCTTTAATTCCGCGTCTCGGCGAAATTTACCGCGCGTTTTTCCTCGGCAAGTGGGAAGGGCTTTCGCGCACGTCTATGTTCGGAACGGTAATAATGGAAAGGTTAATCGACATCATCGCGCTTTTTCTTTCGGTTCTGATAAGCGTAATTATTTACGAAGGCGATATTTACGTTCAAGTGCCTTGGCTCGAAACGACGTTGGTTACCGGCGGAATAATAAGCGGCGTTTTTCTGTTCGGAATAATTTTTTTGGTTCTGAAAGAAAAAAAAACAAAAGATTTTTTAATTAGGCTTACCGATAAATTTTCGCACAGATTTGCCGAGAAATTAAAAGAGTTTTTCGTTTCGTTAATCGAAGGATTTGCAAGCGTTAAAGGAAGCAAAAACATTATCGGCGTAATTTTCTTAACCGTTGTAATTATGCTACTTTACGGACTGAATTCCCTAATCGCCTTTTATATGTTGGGTTTGCAAGATTTGCCGTCGGTAAATTATTCAACCGCTTGGATAATTATGACAATCAGCGCGTTCGGAATTGTAATTCCAACGCCGGGCGGAATCGGTTCTTACCACGCAATCGTAATTTTTGTGCTTACTACTTTATTCGGTTTTTCGAATAACGTTAGCGCCGCTTACGCAATTTTAACGCATCTTATTTCTTACGTCGGATTTATTTTACTTGCCGTGATTTTTCTTTTTATTGCAAATAAAAGACAAGCGAAACTCGGTTTGCCAACTCACAATTTTTGGAGCGTGTTAAAAAATGAAAATTAAAATTTTGCTAATTGTAATGCTTTTTTCTTCCGCCTTGTTTGCGCAACAATCGGAGAAGTACGAATTAACAGGCGGAATGGGGCTCGCTTTTGAGCATACGCCTGCGGTTGTGGATTATTTGAATTTCAATTTCGCACAAAGCAATCAGTTGAGTACCGCTTTTAATAGTTCGATTGAAGGATGGTTGGAATGGAATTTCAGATACAACGAAAAAGTTAAACTCGGCGTTGAATATTACTACAATTATTTTTCATACAGCAACGTGAACACAATCGGTTTTGTTTATGAATTTGGCAAAACTATTCACGCACTAAATGTTTTGGCTTATTACGTAATAACCGGGCGCGGGTACGAATTTAAACTCGGCGGCGGACTTGGTCCGAGATACGGGCTCGTAAAAGAAAAAATTTACCAAACGGAGAATTACGACGCAACCGGTTTCGGACTTACGTTAAGGGGACAAGCGTTAACCGCATTGGGCGGGAATTTTTACGCAAATATCGGCGCGGATGCACGTTACGATTTAATCGGCGTTGCCTCGAACGCAAATAAAAAACTGATTAACGACGCAACCGGCTTGGAAGTTAATCTTTCGAGTCTAGCATTTACAGTGCGAATCGGCGTTTCTTATTTCTTTTAAGGAGGTTTAGTGAACGTTTTACAAGCAATAATTTTAGGTATTATTCAAGGATTGACAGAATTTTTGCCGGTTAGCAGCACCGGACATTTAACAGTTGCGGGAAAAATGATGGGGGTGATTTCAGCCGAGCATCCTGAGCGGTGGACTTCATTTATCGCCGTTATTCAATTGGGAACTTTGCTTGCGGTTTTGATTTACTTCCGCAACGACTTAATAAACATAATTCGCGATTTCATTTCCGATAATTTAATCAGAAGAAAAAAGTATGCGGAACAAACAGTAAATTCGCGTCTCGGCTGGCTGATAGTTATTGGCTCAATTCCGGTTGTGATAATCGGACTGGGATTTAAGGATTACATCGAAGGCGCATTCACGAAAAATCTTTATGTGATTTCAATTAGTTTAATTGTGTTCGGTATTTTGCTTGCTTTCGCGGAAAAGGTCGGAAAGTTCAAAAAAGATTTGAAAGACATCACTTGGATAGACGCTTTAATAATCGGCACATTCCAAACTTTTGCGCTTATTCCTGGTTCATCGCGTTCCGGCACAACGATTACCGGCGGTCTGTTCAGCGGACTGAAAAGGGACGTCGCTGCGAGATTTTCTTTTCTGCTTGGTATTCCGGCAATTCTTGGTAGCGGACTTTTGGAATTTTACCAATCGCTTGAATATTTGAATGCGGACAGCGCAGTAAATTTACTGGTTGCAACTTTGGTTTCGGCGATAAGCGGATATTTTGCAATCGACTTTTTAATCAAATATTTGAAAAACCACTCAACGCGCGTATTCGTAAGTTACCGCGTTGCAATTGCCATTTTGATTCTTTACTTAATTACATCCGGCGTGATTGGGGCGTAGATGAAAATATTCTGAACCATGATTAGGACTGTCTCTTATACACAT
>WGAL01000104.1 GCA_015494845.1 Melioribacteraceae bacterium | reverse complement strand
CGGTTCTTTCGGTTCTGACAAAAAAATTGACCAAAACCGAAATAAGAAAAAAGAATAAAATTATCCTTTTTTCAAGAAAAGATATCTTATTTTTTATTATCTTATTTTTTACGATTGAATGGATTTTTAGAAAACGAAAAGGACTTTTATAAAAATTCACGAGGTTATAAATGGCGATTCTAAATTGGGACGAAAAATATAAACTCGGCATTGCCAAAGTTGACAAGCAACATACCGAGATTGCCGGAATAATAAATAAACTTCACGACTTGCTCGACGTTAAAGACGACAAACAAAAACTCAAACTTCTTATAAAACTTATTAAGGCGACAAAAGAACATTTCGAAACCGAAGAAAAGTTAATGACAAGACACAAAGTCTTTAATTACTTCTCGCATAAAGCGCAACACGACAGACTTTTGCGAATATTAAACGAACTTTTGGACGACGTCGAAGAAAACGGGAAAAAAGTCGGCGAATCGTTCCTCTTTTTAATGCGCGATTGGATGATTAATCACCACAGATTTCACGACATTAAAATGGCAAAAGAACTGATTGAAAAAGGGGCGAAGTAAGTCGGATTTTTTAATTGAGTTAAGCGATTTTTTTATTCCGCGATTTTGCGAAGCGTGCGATAAGAAACTTGCGACGAACGAAAAAGTTTTATGTCCGGATTGCCTCGCCGGATTAACGCCTACCGATAAAAATCTTCTCCAAACGGAATACGAAAGGAAATTCGGGAACGATAATTCCATCGACGAATTTTATTCCGCCTTTGTTTTCAAGGTAGATGAACCGATTCAAAAGTTGCTCCACAAACTGAAATACAAAAACAAATTTAGAATTGGCAATTTTTTCGGCGAAAAATTAGCCGAGCGTTTCGAAAATGAAATAAAAAACTTTTCGCCGGATTTCATAATTCCGGTTCCTTTACACAGATTGAAAAAGGCGATGCGCGGCTACAATCAATCTTACTACATCGCAAAAGGGATTGCAAAACAAACCGGAATTAAAGTAAACGGGAAAATTTTGGTTCGAAAAAAATTCACCGAAACGCAAACGCATTTGAACGCGGAGGAAAGAAAATTAAATATCGAGAACGCTTTCAATGTTCGCAAGGCAAGTAAAATCAAGGGAAAAAGAGTTATCCTAATCGACGACGTTATTACAACCGGCGCAACGACGAGCGAAGCCGCCAAAGTTCTGAAAGAAAACGGAGCGGAAAAAATAATGGCGCTTTCCGTCGCAATTCCCGAACTTGACTAATCGTAAAGCGTAATTACCGGTTCGAGCCAGGTAATTACTTTTCCTTTGTAGAACACGACGTCGCCGAATCTGTCGCTTGTGTAATTGTAACGCCAAATTTCGGTAATACCGTTTCTAACGATTTTCGGTTTCCCCAACAACGAGCGGACCTCGCTTTTCGTCATTCCGACTTTAAGTTCTTTCCACTGCGGAAACTCGCCGGTTTTGTGCGGGTCTATTATTCGCGTGCCTTCCGGCGTCGTTTCTTCAATATCGCCCACGTCTTGAAAATCGGCTTCAAATTGCGGACGGTTTTCAACTTCGACGCCGGAAACGTAAATCGAATCCCGCCCGTTTCCAAAGTTCGCTCTTTCCGGTTGCGGACAATTAGGGAAAAGAATAAAATAAAGTTCGACTATTGAAATCGTAAAAAACACAAATGTGGCAAGAACCCAATATTTGATGTTCATAATTATTCCCAATAAAAATTTACGAGAAATATAATATAAAATTAAAACATCTTTCTTGTAAGTAAAAGTTTTGTTCTTTAATTTTGCTTATCAAAAATTTACGAGGTTTGAAGAATGTCGTTAGAAAAAGGGAAAGTCGTTGAAAAACACGAGGTCGATTCGCTCGAACACAAAGTTTATTCTTTCATCGATTCGTTAAGCGAATATATTCCGATTGCAAATGACAGAGCGAGATTGAGTTACGATTTCGTTAAATATTTCTGGGGCGAAAGCGATACGCCGGAAATTATTCTTAAGAAAAACAAAGTGAAAATCGAAGGAATTTCATTTGAGGAATTGGTTGGGAAAATAAAAAAAGGTTTGGAAGAAATAAGATAGCATTTTGGCCTCCAATTATTTTATTTCTTCTGTTCGGCGTCCGTTTCGGGCGCTTTTTTGTTTTATAGAGAACCGTTGTATTTGTCTTGAGCAAAGATTTCCGTCCGCCTCGGCGGACTATCGAATAT
>WGAL01000103.1 GCA_015494845.1 Melioribacteraceae bacterium | reverse complement strand
TTTGCGAATAATTGCCCGCTGTAAAAGCGGGCTTTTTTTTAAATCATTTTACGGCAATTTGCTATTTTATGTGTTCAAATTTGAAATGAAATTTCGTTTTGAATTTTTTAAAAACAAGAACCGGCAAAGCAACCAAACGAAAAAAATTACAGAATTTTTATGGATAAACTCGAATTACGAATATCGGAAAAAGCGTTAAAAACTTACGGTCTGAGCGATTTGATTTTTAAGATGAACAACGCGCAAAGCCGCGCCGATGCGATTTCCGTAAGCCGTGAAATTGCGGCGAAAATAAACGAGAAAAGAGACGTAAAAGTAGGCGCAGGATTAATTTACTCGCTCGGAGTTTTTACAAAAATCGTAGAAAAATTTTTTGAATTTTATGCGGAAAAATTAGACGAAAACATTTTCAAAAAAGCGTTTGATTTTTCGCTTAACAAACTCGGCGCGCGCGAGTTTATCCGTTTGCTCGATAATTTTTTAAAGACTTTTCCGCCTGAAGAAATTCATAAGGGAAACCTTGAAACCGAAGAATACATTTGGCAAAGAAAAAACGGTTCTTACAATTACGAAAAAGAAATAGCCGAAACAATTATCGTTTATTTACTGAATGAAAATCCTGCGTTGCAAAAAATTCGCGAATTGTTTGCAGCAGAAAATCTTGCCCAAAAAGAAACGTTTGAAAAATACACGCAAACGCTTACGGACTTTGCCGAAAACGAACCGAAAGTCGCCGGCGATAAAAATTTCATTTCGTTTTTGCTCGAACCGGTTAGGAAATTCCCGAACGATTTTCAAGCGCAACTCGAATACATTAAAAAAACTTGGTCGGATATTCTCGGCGACGAAATTTTCGGTTCTTTGTTTGATGATATTTTAATCGTGCGCGATATGTTTAAGGAAGACGTTTTGCGCGGCGGCGGTTTCGGCTTGTCTGAAACTATTGCGCCTAAATACAAAAAGACGGATTCCGCTTTCAAAATCGGCGTTAGCGAAATTAGCGCGGAAGAACTTGCGGAGGAGTACGAGGAGCCGGAACAATTTACGCCGGACGTCGATTGGATGCCGAACGTCGTGATGATTGCGAAAAACACTTACGTTTGGCTCGACCAACTTTCGAAAAAATACGGACGAAAAATCTCGCGCTTGGATGAAATTCCCGACGAAGAATTGCAAACGCTCGCGGGTTACAACATCAACGCGCTTTGGTTAATCGGCGTTTGGGAAAGAAGCGAAGCGTCGCGGAAAATAAAACATTTGCGCGGAAATATAGACGCCGCGGCTTCGGCGTATTCCCTTTACGATTACGAAATTGCGGCGGAACTCGGCGGAGAAGAAGCGTACGAAAGTTTAAACGAACGCGCAAAGCGTTACGGAATACGCCTTGCGGCGGATATGGTGCCGAATCACACCGGAATTTATTCGCTTTGGATTATCGAGCATCCCGACTATTTTATTCAAACAAACAAACCGCCGTTCCCTAATTATTCTTTCACAGGCGAAAATCTTTCGCCCGACCCTAATTTCACAATTCGCATCGAGGACGGCTATTGGACGAACTCGGACGCGGCTGTCGTTTTCCAGCGCATCGATAACAGAACCGGCGAAACGCGATACATTTATCACGGCAACGACGGAACAAGTATGCCGTGGAACGACACCGCGCAATTGGATATTCTCAAAGAGGAAGTGCGCGAAGCCGTAATTCAAAAAATAATGGACGTTGCGCGGAAGTTTTCCATAATCCGTTTTGATGCGGCGATGACTCTTACCAAAAAACATTTCGCGCGGTTGTGGTATCCGGAACCTGGCAAAGGCGGCGACATTCCTTCGCGCGCGCAATACGCAATGACGAAGGCGGAATTTAACAAACGCTTTCCCAAAGAATTTTGGCGCGAAGTGGTGGACAGAATTAACGCAGAGATGCCGCAAACTCTTTTGCTCGCCGAAGCGTTTTGGTTGATGGAAGGATATTTTGTAAGAACGCTTGGAATGCACCGCGTTTACAACAGCGCATTTATGAATATGCTAATGCGCGAAGAAAATTCGAAGTATCGCGAATTGATAAAAAACACGCTCGAGTTTGAACCGGAAATTCTAAAACGCTACGTCAATTTTATGAGCAATCCTGACGAGGAAACCGCGATTAAACAATTCGGCGCAGGCGATAAATATTTCGGAACGCTAATGTTAATGGTAACTTTACCAGGGTTGCCGATGTTCGCGCACGGACAAATTGAAGGTTACCGCGAAAAATACGGAATGGAATACAAGCGCGCTTATTACGACGAACAGCCCGATTACGGTTTGGTTGAACGGCACAAGCGCGAAATTTTTCCGTTAATGGCGAACCGCAGACTTTTCGCAGAAGTCGAAAATTTCTGGTTCTACGATTTTATTAACGGCGACGAAGTAAACGAAAACGTTTTCGCATACACGAATAAACTGGGCGACGAGCGCGCGTTGGTTTTCTACAACAATAAATACGACCGCGCCGAAGGTTACGTTAATTTTTCGGTAAAAAAACTTGTAAACGGCGAACTCAAATCGATTTCCCTTTTCGACGCGCTTGAATTGCGCGATGAAGAAAATCTTTTCATTTTAGTAAGAGAAGCGATTTCCGGAAACGAGTTTGTTTTTAAGCCGGAAGATTTCAAAAACGGCTTTCACATTTCGCTCAACGGCTTTGAATATCGCGCGTTCACGGATTTCCGGTTCGTTAAAGACGAGACAAACGTTTACGAAACGCTTTACGTAAATTTGAACAAACGCGGAGTTTCCTCGCTCGAAACCGAAAAGGAAAAATTGCGCCTCGAACCGCTGCACAAGGCGATTTACAATTTATTCGAGGACGAGACAATCGATACGCTCGTGGAATATTTCGATTACGAGGGAATTGAAAAAGAAGAGCAAGTAAAAAAACGGATGCGCTTTTTCGTCAATAAATTCAACTACTTGCTCAATCAAGCGACTTATTTCGCCGGCGTTGAAATCGATACGGAAAAACATTTACGCGAGTTCGAAAACGCTTTTTGCGCGCTTCAAGTTTTACGGCGCGATTTAATGATGGACGCGTTTGAACTCGATAAAACTTTACGCAAAAGTCTTTTGCTCTTTTTCGAACACAATTACCGAACAAATCTCACGATTTTAATTTTAACGTTAATTAAAAACGCTTTTCTGGAAATCGACGAGAAAAAAGGGAGCAATTTTATTGAAGAAATAATTTTTGCGGAGGTTTGTTCGGATGTTATTCGTCACTTAGGCAAATCGGATTTTGAAATAGAAGAACTGCAAACGCTTGTAAACATTCTCGGCGCGTATTTGGAAGGCGCTCCGATGTTTCTCGATTTGAGAAATAACTCGCCGAAAGATTTTGAGCTCGTCGCCGAAAACTTACGCAAATTGATCGAACAAGATTTAGTCCAAGAATATTTACGCGTGAACGAATACAAGGATGTGGTTTATTACCGTAAGGAAAATCTGGAAGAATTGCTCGATTGGTTTTTTACGCTCGACGTTATTCGCATTTATCAAAATTTCGAGAAAGAAAAAGTCGATTTCGAAAAACGAATAAAAATTCTGAAAGACGCGTCTAAAACGATAAACAAAATCAAAATTCTTTCGGAGGACAGCGGTTTCGTATTAACGAAACTGACAAAATTATTGGGAGCGGTAAATGCATAGCAAATCGGTAATTTTCAGAATTGTTGTTTGGGTTCTTTTTCTTGCCGGCGGTTGGATTTTGTCGCTTTGGCTCGATAAAATTATTTTTAACGGCTACGAATTTCCGAGAGTAGTGAATTTTATTTTCTTTGTAATCGGATTTGCCTTGCTTCGCGCTGTTTTTATCGTAAGCAAAAACACAGGCAGAACGCTTGCAAAATACGGACGCAAAGGCGACTTACCGAGAATGGAAACAAACGTTCTCGTTACGCAAGGCGTTTACTCATTAATGCGTCATCCAATGCATTTGGGCTTGCTTTTCTTTCCGCTTGCCGTCGCTTTTATTTCCGCTTCAATTAGTTTTATTTTAATTGTCGCGCCCGCCGAAATGCTTTTGATGATAATAATGATTTTCCTAATCGAAGAACGCGAAGCGATTGCGAAATTCGGCGACGCATATTTGGAATACAAAAAGCGCGTTCCTTTCTTCTGCATAAAATTTTCGTGCGTAAAGGAACTGTTTAAAAACGTAGAAAAAGACTGAACGTAATTTATGCCTCGATACGAAACCATTAAATTGAAATTCCGCGAGACAAAAAAACTTTTCGCTTCGTTCATTACGGTATTGCTTGCGGTTGTCGCGTTCGTTCAAATTTATTTCTCGTTTTTCGTATTCCGTCAAGTAAACGACGAATGTTTGTGGAGACCGCGTTATTTTCCGCCTGGGGATAGTTTGGTTATTGTTATCGAAAACGTAAAAGAAGGCGGCGTAACTTGGAACGCCGGCATTCGCGACGGCGATACTTTAATCGCGGTAAACAATCGTCCGATAACCTCTATGCAAATGCTCGAAAAAACTTTAAACAAACTGAAAGCCGGCGAAACCGCCTATTACGTAGTTAAAAGAGGAAACGAATTTATCGACGCGCCGGTTCGAATAAAAAAACTCATTCCGTTACGAACCATAACCTTAGAACTTTTCGCGTTAATTTGGTTGATTACCGGATTTATTTTGTATTCGTCAAAACCGGACGGCGAAATTCAAAACAAATTTTTCAATATCGGAATTTTATGGACGCTTGCAAACAACGCCATAATTTACCAGGCAAAACAATTTTTGCCGGAGGTCGGTGATTCGTTTATCGAAATTGTTAATTGGACTTGGATTCCTGCCATTGCATTTTTGCCGCCGATGATTTTGGATTTCTTCTGGACTTTTCCAATTAAGCGAAAAATAATTGAAAATAAAATCACAAAAAGAATTCTTTACGGCTTTCCGCTTCTGTTAATTGTTGCATACGTCTTATTAAAAATTTTTGTTACGCTTCCTCTGGAAGATTTGGAATATTTGGCGGAAATGACCGTTTACGGAATTTCAACATTGCTTTTATCCGCGGCGTTAATCGTTGGATTTTTCTCCCTTTATTCATCGTATCGTAAAATTACTGACAAGCGAAAGAAAAAACCGCTCAAGATTATCGTCGTCGCATACGCAATAAGTTTGCTAAGTATGCTTTACGTTACTTTTCTGAAAAAGATTTTTTTAAGCGCGCTTTTTAATAATCCCGAATATTATTTGCCTGTAATTTTATTTGTCGGCTTGCCAATCGGTTTTGCTTATGCGATTTTCAAATATTCTTTTATGGACGTAAGCGCGGTGGTGAAGAATGCGTTCTTCTATTTTGTGGCATCGCTGTTCGTAGCGGCAATTTATTTCTTTTCAATTGTTTTTATCGGCGGTTCGTTCATTCAAGCCGTAGAACCGACTTATCAGGGCTTGATTATCGGATTGCTTTTTGTT
The DNA here is from genome assembly GCA_015494845.1 of Melioribacteraceae bacterium. Taxonomy (GTDB): domain Bacteria; phylum Bacteroidota; class Ignavibacteria; order Ignavibacteriales; family Melioribacteraceae; genus WGAL01. The sequence continues at coordinate 2,570 of WGAL01000103.1, read as the reverse complement.
CTGTTCGTTATTCTTTTTCAATCGACAAAAGACAAATTCCAAGAAGCGATTACGCGAAAATTTTATCCTGAGCAATTGGCGTTTAAGGAAGCACTGATTTCGTTCAGCAAAGAAATTCCCACCGTGCTTTCATTCGAAGGTGTTTTGAAAGAGACGAAAAAAATTCTGGCCGACGGCTTGAAAATAAACGCTTTCGCAATCGGGCTTTACGACGAAAAGACAAACGAAATTGAAATTCAAAAGTATTCCAAATTAAAAAAAACTTTTTCCGGTAAACTTTCCGCAAGAACCGGAAAAATCGGCGGCTTAGCAAAAAACAATGAAAAAGGCGAACTTCCTTTAATTGAAGTCGAAAATTTCGACGAATATTTCGCCAATCCGGAATTGTTAATTGAAAACGAAATTCAAACCGCGCTTCCTTTAATCGTGCGCGAAAAACTTTTGGGTTTTGTTTTTCTCGGCGTTAAAAACAGCGGCGCGAGATTTTCCGACGCCGACGTTCCGGCTCTTTCGGCCGTAGCAAATCAAGTCGCAATTGCGCTTGAAAACGCGCGAATGTACGAAGCGAAAGAGAAAGAATTAATTCTACGCCGCGATTTGGAAAACGCGCGAAACATTCAACGAAGTCTTTTGCCGAGCGAAATGCCGAAATTTGACGAAGCGGAAATTTTCGCCGAAATGCTTCCCGCGCAGTGGGTAGGCGGCGATTATTTCGACGTGATAAAAATCGACGACAAGAGATTTTACGCGATAATTGGCGACGTTTCCGGCAAAGGATTTTCGGCGTCGTTTTATATGTCGAAATTGCAAACGATGATTAGATTGCTTGCCGACGAGAAATTAAATCCAGCCGAAATGCTGAAATTGCTGAACGCGAAAATTTATCCTTCGCTGAAAAAAAATTATTTTATTACATTAAGCATTGCGTTATTCGATTTGGAGAAAAGCGTTGTTAAATTTGCGCGAGCCGGACACACGCCGCTGAAAATTTGTCGTAGCGGGAAAATTACGGATTTCGCGCCAAAAGGAATTGCGGTCGGATTAGACAGCGGCGACACTTTTAACAAAAATATCGAAGAAATAGAAATTGAACTGAACGAAGAAACGCTAATAGTTTTTTATTCCGATGGAGTAACCGAGCAAATGGACGAGCGTTCGCATCTTTCCGGCGACGAGTTACTCAACCGCACGCTAATAGAAAATTGCGAAAGACCGCTCAAAACGGTATGGAATAAAATAATCGATTCAATCAACGCATTTAAAGGAAATTCGGAACAATCGGACGATATTACAATTTTATTTGTCAAAATAAAATAAATAAGAGGATAGACATGGAACAAACGTTAAGCAAAGCAAATCAACTCTGGGCTACATTACAGGAATTAGCGGTTCAGTACGGTATGCGCATTATCGGCGCTATTGCCATTCTCGTCATAGGTTTATGGCTGTCGAAAAAAATTACCAAAACCGTAACCAAAATATTAAGAAAAAACAAGATTGACGAAACGCTTGTGCGTTTTATCTCTTCTCTTACTTACATTGCGTTGGTTGCCTTTGTAATTCTTGCCACAATCTCCGAAGTCGGAATTGAAACAACTTCTATTGTCGCAATCTTGGGTGCGGCGTCCTTCGCTATTGGCTTGGCTTTGCAAGGTTCGCTTTCCAACTTTGCCGCAGGCGTTATGCTAATTGTTTTTCACCCGTTCAAAGTCGGCGAGTACATTGAAGCCGCCGGAGTAAAAGGCTCGGTTGAAGAAATCGGCGTTTTTGTTACGCGACTTTTAACTCCGGATAACAAAGTAATTTATGTTCCGAACTCAAAATTGTTTGGCGATGTAATTACAAATTATTCGGAAAGAGAAATTCGTCGCGTCGATATGGTTTTCGGTATAAGTTACACGGACGATATTGATAAAGCGAAAAGAATTATTTCCGATGTCCTCGGTTCGCATCCGAAAGTTTTAAAAGACCCAGAACCGATGATTGTAGTTTCGGAGTTAGCGGACAGCAGCGTTAATTTCGCCGTGCGTCCGTGGGTTAAAACGGAAGATTACTGGACGGTGTTCTTCGAAATAACGGAAACAATTAAAAAACGTTTCGACGCAGAAGGCATTTCAATTCCGTTCCCGCAAACGGATGTGCATTTGTTCCAAGAACAAAATTAATCTATGGCGTTTGCCTTAATATATTTTTTCTCGGCAGGTTTCGCGGTTTGGAGTAAGTTTAATAAAAAAACTTTCTTCAAGGTTGCGAAACCTTTGCCGTTAATTATATTGATTGCTTTTTATTCGTTTCTAACCGGAAATTTTTGCTTATCTTTCTTCGGTTTTCTCTTATTTTCGCTTTCCGGCGATATTCTTTTGCTCGGGAAATCGCGAAAGTCCTTTATTTACGGATTAATTTCATTTTTGCTTGCTCATATCAGTTTGATTTTATTTTTTGTGCAATTTAGTGCGAGTGTGAGCACGAATTCTCTAATTATCGTTACATTGATTTCTTTCTTTTATTATTTTTTTGTTTTAAGAAAACATCTTGAAACCAAACTTAAATTGCCGGTTCAGTTTTACTTG
>WGAL01000102.1 GCA_015494845.1 Melioribacteraceae bacterium | reverse complement strand
GTAAAAATCGCCTTCGATAAACAAAATGTAGTCGTTCGCTTTTTCGCTTCTGATTTCAATAAACGCTTTTGCGCGGTTTATCGGTTCGGCGAGAATTGCGTTTCTTTTCAGTTGGTTCAGCAAACTTTGCGCGGCGTCTCTGAATTCCGCGGCTTCCTCAAAGCGCATCGCGTTCGAATAAATTTGCATTTTTTTCAGCAGAATATTTAACGCCGTTTGGTTTTCGCCGGATAAAAATTCGTAAACGCTTTTCATTTCGAGTTCGTATAATTCTTTGTCGGGATAAACGCACGGCGCGAGGCATCGTTCGATTTCCGCCAAGTAGCATTTCTTTTTGCGCTTAAATTCCTTTTCTGTGCATTCGCGGATTTTAAACGCTTTGTTTACTATTTCCAAAGTGTCGGTAGCAACCTCGCGGTTCCGGTAAGGTCCGAAGTAATCCGAACCGTCGCATTTTAATTTTGTTGTAATTTGCGGACGCGGAAATTTTTTAGTTACATCAATCTTAATGAAAAGCGTTTGCGGAAATTTTTTCAACTGCGAATTAAATTCAGGATTGTGCAGTTTAATCAACTTCGTTTCAGCAAGCAACGCGGTTAGTTCGGTGTTTGTTTCCTTAAACTCAATTCGCTTTGCTTTGCGAATTATTTTCTTTGCTTTTCTATCGGCAGTTGAAAGAAAATAACTGTTGAGCCGTTTCTTAAGCGATTTCGCTTTGCCTACGTAAATAATTTTCCCCTCGCGGTCTTTCCAAAAATAAACGCCTGGCGCGTCCGGCGCGGACGATAAATCGCCGAGCAACGATTTTTTTACGGTTCTTATTTTACCTTGATTTTTCGGCAAATTTTGATATTTAACGAGTTGGTCGAGCGTGCGAATGCCCGCTTCTTCCTCAAGTCTTTTTAGCATTTTAAGAAAAAGTTTTGCGGTAACCGTAGCGTCCGAAAGCGCGCGGTGTAAATTTCTGTGATTTATTCTGTAATGTTTCCTAAGCGAATCAAGACTTTTTGATTTTAGCTCGGGGTGCAATCTCCGCGCAATTTTAAGCGTGCAAATCGTGGTGAACTCGGGAAACTCGATTTCGCTTTGCGTTAATTCGTGAATTAAAAACGAGTAATCGAAACTTGCGTTGTGAGCGACAACCGGAGCGTCGCCTATAAATTTCACAATATCGTAAGCGATATCTTCAAATGCGGGAGCGCCGGACAAATGCGAATTTGTAATTCCGGTTAAAGCGGTTATTCCGTAAGGAACCGGAACGAACGGATTAATTAGCGATGCGAATGTTTCCGCAATTTTCCCGTTTTTTATTTTTACCATTCCGATTTCAATCGCCCGCGCAATCGGTGGTTTCATTCCGGTTGTTTCAAAATCGAGAACCACAAATTCGGCGTCCGAAATCAGCAAATCTATTTTACGACGTTCTTTATTCAATTTCCGAAACGATTAATTTGAATTAGCAATCAAAAATAAACGAAAGAATTTTTACTGCAAAATTTCTGTTGGAAAGTTGGAATGTTGGAAGACATATCCAAATTTAGTGGCAAAATATTAAATGTTAGCTTTATTTTATTATTGTACTACAAAGCCCTACCCCGACGCCGCTTGCGCGTCGTCACTCCGCCGCGGCGGATTCCACGGAAGGGGAATTTTTAACAACGAATTCAATTCCCCTCTTGAGAGGGGTGGATTCCGACTGAGTTCTGCGAAGTTGGAAGACGGGGTGTGGATGAAAGCTCAAACTTAAATTCAACAAAATTGCACTAAAAATTATTGCCACCAATTTAAACTTGTGCCATTTGTACCACATGTCCCAAAATGAAAATTTGAGGAATTAATATTCATTAAAATTTTCAAAAAAATCTTTATCTTTAAAGATTAAATTTTTGGGAAGTGCAAATGTTTTGTAGCATGACCGGTTTCGGGAGAGGAAAAAGTTCCTCTGCAAATTTTGAAATCGAAGCCGAAGTAAAAAGTTTAAATAATAGATACTTGGATATTTCTCTGCGGTTGCCGAAAGAGCTTTACAATCGCGAGTTTGAATTGCGCGACAAAATAAAAAGTGCGGTTTCTCGAGGCAAAATCACTCTTTCGGTTAATCTGAAAAGGAAAGAAAATGCGCAAGGAAACGAGTTTCTTAACAAAGACGCTTTAATCAATACAATAAACTTGGTAGAAGAAATCCGTAAAACCGCTTCAATAAATGATGAAATAAAACTCGAACATTTGCTTTCCCTTCAAGCACATTTTATGGAAGATTTAACGGAAATTGACGAAGAAACTTTTCAACAAATTCTTCTTGCCGTCGATGAAGCGCTAAACGGAATGTTGGAAATGCGCGAAAAGGAAGGCCGCGAGTTAAGAGAAGATTTTCAAAAAAGGCTGAATTTCATTGAAGAAAAAGTAAATGAAATTGAAAGTTTGCTCGACGGTTCTATAAAAAATTATTTTGAAAAATTAAAAGAACGCGCAAAAAATTTGCTTGCCGATTTTTCGCAATACGACGACAGATTAAAACTCGAACTTGCGCTAATAGCCGAAAAATACGACGTTTCGGAAGAAATAGTGCGAATGAAAAGTCACATTAAACAGTTTTTGAAAATATTGAATGCAACCGAAGCGGTAGGGAAAAAAATGGTTTTCCTTATTCAGGAAATGAACCGCGAAGCAAACACGATAAACAACAAATCGATTTCAACCGAGATTTCTTATCGTGCAATTGCGATTAAAGAGGAATTGGAAAAAATGCGCGAGCAAGCGCAAAATATTGAGTAGGTTTTATGCGTGGCAAAGTAATTGTAATATCGGCTCCGAGCGGTTCTGGAAAAACGACAATCGTAAAATATTTGTTGAGCGAATTTCCTGAGCTTATTTTTTCGGTTTCTGCGACTACGCGCAAACCGCGCAAAGGCGAAACGCACGGGAAAGAATATTTTTTCATTAGCGAAGAAGAGTTCAAAAAGAAAATCGAAGAAAACCAATTTGTTGAATGGGAAAAATTTTATGATTATTATTACGGAACTCTTCGCGATTATGTTGATAAAAATCTGGACGAAGGCAAATTTGTCGTTCTTGAACTTGACGTAAAAGGCGCGTTAAATATTAAGAAACAATATCCGGATGCCGAACTTATTTTTATTGCTCCGCCAAGTATTGAAGAATTGAAAAAAAGGTTAATTCAAAGGAACACGGAAACCGAAGAAGATTTCAAAAAACGAATTGAACGCGCCGAAATGGAAATGTCCTACAAAGACAAATTTGATTATGTGGTGATAAACGATAATCTTGACGAAGCAAAACAAAATGCGAAAAAAATAATTGAAAATATAATAAGAGGTGGTTAAATGGCATTAGAACCGATTAATCTCGACAAATTGACAAAGCACGCGGCAAACATTTACGAAGCGACAATAGTTGCTTCCAAGCGCGCGCGAATTATTAACGACGAGCGTAAAATTGAATTCGACACGTTAAAAAAAGGTCTTGAAGCTTTTGATGATGATTTTGAAGACCGCGCAAATCCGGAGCTTCTGAAATTTTCCCGAGAAATGGACAAACGCGACAAACCGCATATGCAAGCGTTAAAAGAATTAATCGAAGGGAAGATTAAATACAGATACACAAAACCGCTTGGCGAATAATTTTTCGTTTAGTTCAAAAGGCGCTTAATCTTTAAGGTTAAGCGCTTTTTTTATTTTTGTTTAAGAACCAAAAAATTAGAACCAAATATAATTTTCATAAAAAAGAAATTTATCTTTGAGATTATTCCATTAATGAATAATTTTTGAAAAATAAATTATTAAATAAAGCAGAGGAAAAAATGGAAAGTAAAAATTTCAATCCGTTTCAAATGGCGCAAGAACAGTTCGACAAAGTCGCCGAAATGTTAAATCTCGACGAGGGAACAAGAGCGTTACTTCGCGAACCGTTGCGCGAATACCAATTTTCAATTCCTGTAAAAATGGACGACGGAACGGTGAAAGTATTTAAGGGTTTCCGTGTTCAACACAATGACGCGCGCGGTCCGTCAAAAGGCGGAATCCGTTTTCACCCGCAAGAAACAATCGATACCGTTCGCGCGCTTGCAATGTGGATGACGTGGAAATGCGCTGTTGTGGATATTCCGCTCGGCGGCGGCAAAGGCGGAGTTATTTGTGACCCGCACAATTTAAGCTCTCGCGAACAAGAACAAATCGCGCGCGGCTGGGTTCGCCAAATGGCAAAAAATGTTGGACCGGTAAACGACGTTCCGGCTCCCGACGTAATGACAAACGCGCAACATATGCTTTGGATGCTCGACGAATACGAAGTTATTTCCGGCGGAAAGTTTCCTGGTTTTATTACCGGCAAACCGGTTGGAATGGGCGGTTCGCTCGGTAGAACCGAAGCAACCGGCTTTGGCGTTATTTTTACTTTGCGCGAAGCAATGAAAGCAAAAGGCGTAAATATCGTCGAAACAACGGCAAGCGTTCAAGGCTTCGGGAACGTAGCGCAATACGCTATTCGTAAATATGTGGAACTCGGCGGAAAAGTAATTTCGGTTTCGAGTTGGGATCAGGAAGATCAAACATCTTACGCTTTTAAGCGCGAAAACGGAATTGACGTGGACGAATTGCTTGGAATTACAGATAGATTCGGCGGCATTGACAAAGAAAAAGCAAAAGAACTCGGCTACGAAGTTTTGTCGGGAGAAGAATGGATTTCGCAAGATGTCGATGTGTTAATTCCTGCCGCTTTGGAAAATCAAATTCGCGGCGACAATGTTCATAAAATTTCGGACAAAGTAAAATTTATCGCCGAAGGCGCAAACGGTCCGACAACGCCGGACGCCGACCAAGTATTGGAAGAACGCGGAATTTTTGTTATTCCGGATTTTCTTGCTAACGCTGGCGGCGTAACTTGCAGCTATTTTGAACAAGTTCAAAGCAATATGAATTTTTATTGGTCGAAAGAAGAAGTCCTTCAAAAATTGGACGAAAAAATGACTTCAGCGTTCAAAGCGGTTTATGAATTATCCGAAAAGAAAAAACTCTATATGCGCGACTCCGCTTATGTAATTTCAATTAGCAGAGTGGCAGAAGCGTGCCGCGAGCGCGGTTGGGTTTAAGTAATAATATTATTCAACATAAAATTCATTTTTAAAAATCCTGCTTCGGCAGGATTTTTTATTTTTTAGTTGCATATTTCGATTT
>WGAL01000101.1 GCA_015494845.1 Melioribacteraceae bacterium | reverse complement strand
CACAAACTTTATTGGGGAATTGATTTAAGAGAAAAACCGGAGGAATTATGAGACATAAATTGACATTACTTTTGTTGCTCGTTTTTGCGAGCGGACTTTTTGCGCAGAACGAAATTTTAACTTACGAAAAAACTGGCGAAAAAATTCTCGTTGGCATTTGCACGGAAAAAGATTTTACGGATAATCAGCAATTTGCGAATTGGTTCTTAACCGGTTATAAAAATTACGAACCGAAATTTTTGAATTACAAATTTGATAAAGAAAAAATTTCCGGCTTCAAAATAAAAATTGTGTTGGGAACTTGGTGTCCCGATAGCAGAAGGGAAGTGCCGAGATTTATTAAAATTCTCGACTCGTTGTCGTTCCCGAAAGAAAATTTGCAAATTATTTGCGTCGATAGAAATAAACACGCATTGCACGGTGAGGCAAGTGGCTTGCGGATTATCCGCGTTCCGACCTTTATTTTCTATAAAGACGAAAAAGAAGTCGGCAGAATTGTCGAGCATCCCAAAGGCGATTCGCTTGAAGACGATTTGGAAACGATTTTGCTTTCGGTGAAGTAATTAAAAGTAGCCGGAAGCAAGAAGCAAGTAGCAAAAATTATCTACATTGCGAGGAACGAAGCGACGATTCGTCGTGGCGAATCCGCCGAAGACGGACTGTCAATCCAGTATTTTCCTACCTTAAAGGAGCAAGCACCTTTAAGGTAGTTCACCCCTTTCAAGAGAAGGATTTACCTACTTGCTTCTTGCTACTTACTTCTGTTTTATCCCCGCACACCTGCACTAAGAACCACGAACTAAAAACTATTTCGGCTCTTTCCAATCGCCGTTTTCTTTTATGAGCGCAATTAGTTCTTCGAGCGCGTTTTCGGCGTCGATGTTTTTCTTAATCGCTTGCTGTCCTTTGTAAAGCGTTATTTTTCCGTAGCCTGAACCGACATAACCGTAATCTGCGTCCGCCATTTCGCCTGGCCCGTTTACGATACAACCCATTATTCCGATTTTCAATCCTGTTAAATGGTTTGTGGCTTTGCGGATTTTATTCGTTGTCTCAACCAAATCGAAAAGCGTTCGTCCGCAAGAAGGACAAGCGATATATTCCGTTTTGGTAATTCGCACGCGCGCCGATTGAAGAATTGTAAAAGCGATATCGTTTATTTTTTTATGCGAATGTTTTTTTGAATTTATCCAAATTGCATCGCCGTAACCGTCGAGTAGCAGAGAACCGAGATTTACCGCGCTTGAAATTGCAAGCGTTTCTTCATCTTCGTAATCAAATTCGCCGTAAAGAATTACCGGATTTTCAACTTTTGATTTTTCAAATTCGAAAAAGATTTTCTTGAACCCGTTCAAAAACAATTTTTCGCGGGAAGATGCGGAAAGCATAAAAATTACGTTCGGATTGTTTGCAAGCGCGTTGAATTTGGCTTCGTGAATTTCTTCTGATTTAACTTTAACAATTACCGGCGAATTTATTTCATCGATTTTTATTTTCTCGAAAGCGAGAACCGGAACGCGAATTTTTTCATCGCCGGTTTTGTTTAAAACGCTTTCAAGCGCAACGGCGTTCGAATTTTTGACTGCGATAAAATCCGGCGCGTCGGTTTTCTTTCTGTAAAATTTGTCTTCGATAATTTTTATTCCAAGCTCCGAAAGTTGCGCTTTGTTTAGCTCCGTTTGATTTGTAAAACCGGAAATTACTTTTGCCGGATTTGTTCCGCCGATGCCGGCGACGGAAAATGATTTCCTTTTTTTGTAAGTCAAAAAATCGTTCGTTTCTTTTTTGAAGATTTCGTCGCTTGGAATTCTTCCGCGTTCTCCGAATAGCGAAATAATTTTTTTCGCTACTGGAATTTCTGCTTCCGGCGGTTCGGTTAATGAAACTCTAATCGTATCGCCGATTCCTTCGGCAAGCAACGCCCCGATGCCGATTGCCGATTTTATTCTTCCGTCTAAACCGTCGCCCGCTTCGGTTACGCCGAGGTGAATAGGATAATTCATCCCGAGTTCTTCCATCCGTTGAATTAACAAGCGGTAAGCCGCAACCATTACGCGCGTGTTGCTCGCTTTCATCGAAATCACGATGTCGCGGTAATCGTATTTTTCGCAAATCATTACAAATTCGAGCGCGGATTCCACCATTCCTTGCGGCGTATCGCCGTAGCGGCTCATAATTCTATCGGAAAGCGAACCGTGATTTGCCCCGATGCGCATCGCCGTTCCGTTTGCTTTGCAGATTTTTACAAGCGGCGCAAATCTTTGCTCGATTCTTTCGAGTTCCGCTTGGTATTCTGTATCGTCGTATTCTTTGATTTGAAATTTTTTCTTATCGACGTAATTGCCGGGATTTATTCTTACTTTTTCCACTATTTGCGCGGCAACTTCCGCGGCTTTCGGCGTGTAATGAATATCGGCGATTAGCGGAACGTCGTAACCGTGTTTTTTCAACTCCTTTTTTATTTCAGCCAAATTTTTCGCCTCGTTAATCGAAGGCGCGGTTATTCTAACATATTCGCAACCGGCTTTTGCAAGACTAATTGTTTGCTCAACCGTTGCGGCTGTATCCATTGTGTCCGTTGTCGTCATCGATTGAACGCGCACCGGATAATCGCCTCCGAGCGGAATTTTGCCAATATTTATAATTCTTGTTTTCATTGTTTTCTTTCGATTTCTTCTCTTAAATCATCCGCTTATGTAAGTTTTTGCGTCTAAAAAAACAACGCCTTTTTTTGTTAAATCGGTAAAAAATTTTTCAAGCGAATCGTAAACGCTTTTTTTCAAAAGAAAAACTTTTTGCTTGCCGCTTGTTATCAACAATTTAATCGCCGCCTTAATTTCAACCGCATCCTTTTTTTTAGTTAAATCCGTGATGTAAGAAAAACCGAGTAACTTCACGTATTCCCCAAAACGTTTTTTTACGAACTCGAAATGCGGCGAGTTGGCGAGTTTGGAACGCTCGTTGTAAAAATAAATGTTTTCTTTACCGAAATCATTAACAATTCTTTTTACCGATGATTTCAATTCGTCGCGCGATAAATCGGAACTCAAAGAGTAACGGTATTCTTCAATTCCGTCGTCGATTAAAAAAGCGCAATCAAATCCGTTGGACTTTAACTTTTGCGCCGGTTTTAGATATTCGCCGCCGACATTTATCAATACGCTTTTGGCAAAATCCGTGGGTTGCAATTGAAGATTAATTACGTTTTCGATTTCGTCTTCGCGTCCGTCCAAAATTATCGACGCGTAAATATTTTCTCTGTAAAGTTTCCTGTCGGTTTTGGCGTAGGCAATAATTACCGGTGCTCCGGCAATTTCAACGTTTATTTCGGTTTTGCGTTTCTTCGTTAAATCTTTTGAGAAAACTTTCGCGTTTTCCGTGTTAGAAAACAACTCATTCAATTCAAGTAAAATAAAATCAATGGAAATATTTCTCGGAAACGTAATGCGGTAGATTTTATCCGTTTTAATTTTGCGCGAATTCACCTTGTAACTTTTTATCCACGCTTCGCTAAAACCCCAATTTTCAAACGCTTGCAAAAATCTCTCTTCCGCTTCGTCTTTGTCGATTGTTTGCGGAAGCGATTTTTCCCCCGCAGGTTTCTTCCCCATTTTAACGTAATTTAAAATAACAATCGCGGTTACCAAAACCGTGGCAACCGCGAATAGCGAAATAATTATTTTAATTTTGACGCCGAGACCGTTCACTACTTGTTCTTAAACTCCGGTTTTCTTTTTTCGAGAAACGCGGACGTCCCTTCCTTGAAATCTTCCGAACCGATGCAAACGCCGAATAGCGCCGCTTCGAGTTTTTGTCCTTCGCTTTGGCTCGTTTCTTTTGTTGCAAGAACCGTTTTTAACGCCATACGAACCGCAATTTGTCCTTTGCTTGCAATCTTGTTCGCAAGCTCAAACGCTTTGTCCGTAAGTTCTTCCGGTTCGTAAACGTGATTAACCAATCCGATTTGTAACGCTTCTGTTGCGTCAATCATATCGCCGGTTAAAATATATTCGAGCGCGCGTCCGGGATTAATCAATCGCGCGAGGCGTTGCGTTCCGCCGTAGCCGGGAATAATTCCGAGATTAACTTCCGGTTGCCCGAATTTTGCTTTTGCCGAAGCGACGCGAATATGGCAAGCCATTGCAAGTTCGCAACCGCCGCCAAGCGCGTAGCCGTTTACCGCGGCAATTACCGGCTTGCCGAGATTTTCGATTTGGTCGAAAACTTTTTGTCCTTTTACGGACATCGCCTCGCCGCTTACCACGTTCATTTGATTGAGTTCTTTAATATCCGCGCCGGCGACAAACGCTTTTTCTCCTGCGCCGGTAATTATTGCAACGTAAATTTCGTCGTCGGTTTTGATTTCCGTGAAAACTTTTTCCAATTCGGTAATTGTCGCGTCGTTTAGCGCGTTTAATTTTTCTGGACGGTTAATAGTTACTAACGCAACATTTCCTCGTTTTTCGAATAAAAGATTTTCGTACATTTTTTTACCTCACAATTTTATGAAAATCGGAATTCTTACTCTTAATCCCAAGCCAATATATTGATATTCGTAAAAATAATTATAAGTAAGCAAGGCGTCCAATAAAAACATTGAAACGCCCACGCCCAAGTGTAAACCGAATTTGAAATTGTTTGCGCTGTATTGCGTTTTGATTTGCGTATTTAATTGGCGAACCGTGTGGACAATTCCCAAATTCAGGCCGCCTTCGGCAAAGGGCATAAGCAAAACGACTTTATCGGAAATCGGCGGAAAGAAATATCGGATACCAGGTTCTAAAAGAAAGAAACGCGAACTTACTTCAAACTCGGACGACGATAAAATATCCGTAAACTCAGACGGAAAACTCGCAAAGTTAAATTTTCCGTAAACAAAAAAGGGAAGGGAATTATCGTCGGCGTAAGAAAGAGACGCTTCAAAACCGGACGCGAAAAAGTGATTTGCCGCGAAATCGCCGACGGCAAATCTCGGACCGACTCCGAGGTCAAGAAATAAACCTCTGATATCGCCGGGTTTGTAATTTGTTATTTGTCCGTAATGATTTGCGGACAAAATCAAAAACGCAAATAATATGGTTTTAATCGCGTTTTTCAATTTCAATACTTCACCTTAAATAAAAACAAACCTTTCGCTTTTGCCGCGCCGCTTGCCGCCGTGCGGTCTTTTGCTTCCAAAATATCCAATAAAAATTTTCCCGGATTTTCACTTTCGTATGCGTCCAAAAGCGTTCCGATAATTGCGCGCACCATTCCGTGCAAGAACCGGTTCGATTCGATGTAAAAAATCGTCATAAATTTATTTTTGCGCCAACGTATTGATTTTACTTCGCAAACCTTGTTTTTTGTCTCCGATTTGTTTTTTGCGAACGACGCGAAATCGCGTTTGCCTAAAAGCGTTTTTGAAATTTCGTTCAATTTGTCCAAATCGTATCCGGCAATTTGCGGATTGAGCCAACTGTATTTATCGTAAAACGGTGATTTTTTATGCGTGAAAAAATAAAGATAACTTCGCGAAGTGGCGTCAAACCGCGCATGAAAATTTTCGTCCGTTTCCACAATTTCCGTTACCGCAATGCTTTTAGGAAGAACCGCATTTAACGAGCGGGAAAACTTAAACAAATCAATTTTTTTTTCGGTTCTGAAATTTGCGACTTGTCCCAATGCGTGAACGCCGGCGTCGGTTCTGCCCGAGCCGGTAATGTTTATTTCCTCTTTCGTAAGCAATTCGATTTTTTCTTTCAAAACGCCTTGAATGGTTTTGGCGTTTTTTTGCGCTTGCCAACCGGCAAAAGACGTTCCGTCGTATTGAACGATAAGTTTGTAATTAAACATTGATTAAAATTTACCGGCAATGTTTAGCGAAAGTCCGACTGCGGAATTACCGACATAATTTACGCCCACGCCGAATTTCACGTCCGCCTTTTCAATCGATTTGTTAATTCTTTTAATTAAAAGCGTCGCGTCAATTGCGCTTGCAATTCTGTTCAAAATTAACGCGCTCGCCACGAATTTCATATTGTTGTAAGCGGTTTCGCTTGCGTTCCGCATGCTTCTGTATTTTTTTCTGTTTGCGACTTCGTCCCATTTCCAATAATGCGTTTGAACGTTGTAAACTTTATCAAACTCTCGCATCAATTCCATTTCGTCGTTGTAAATGTAGATGTCGTCGTAATTCCCTATTGTTCCCCAATAATTATCGTCCTTGCCGTTCGGATTTACAAACGCGTGCGTAACGGCGAAAGCGATGTAATTGTCTTTTTCGGCGGAAGCGTAGTAATTAAAGCCGAAAAGCGTAATCCACAATGTTGCGTCGGCTATTGTAAAATATTTTCCGAGCGAATAATCGCCCGCGTAAAGCTCGCCCATTCCAGGGAGCAACAGCGAGTAAACAATTCCAAGTACGACGCTTTTTTTCTCTAATGTTTTAGTTTGTTCAGAACCATCACCGAATAAATTTTTGTTAAGGGTAAAATTATTTTGCGGATTTTCCCTAAAAGCCAAAGATTGAGCGGTAAAAGAATAATTTAATACAATTAACACAAGCAGAGCAGTGAATTTTTTCATTTTCAACCAATATTTTTTTACGGAAAATTAAAA
>WGAL01000100.1 GCA_015494845.1 Melioribacteraceae bacterium | reverse complement strand
TAATTAGAGCGATGCCGAAAGATTCCCACCCGATGGCAATGTTTGCAACGGCAGTCGCTTCGATGGAACGCGAATCGATTTTCGTAAAAGAATACAATTCCGGTCTCAATAAAATGGATTATTGGGATCCGACTTACGAAGACGCGATGAACTTGCTCGCTAAATTACCGCAAATTGCCGCTTTCATTTACAGATGGAAATACAAAGACGGCGATATTATTCCAACCGACCCGCATCTCGATTTCGGCGGAAACTTCGCGCATATGATGGGAATTGACAAACCTTACGACGACGTTTCGAGATTGTATTTCATTATTCACTCCGACCACGAAAGCGGAAACGTCAGCGCGCACACGGGACACTTGGTAGCAAGCGCGCTTAGCGACGTTTATTACGCGATTTCCGCAATGTTGGACGGACTTGCCGGCCCGCTACACGGATTGGCAAATCAGGAAGTTTTGCGCTGGATTCAAGGCGTAAAAGAAAAAATGGGCGACAAGATTCCGACCGAAGAAGAAATGAGCAAATTCGTTTGGGATACTTTGAACTCAGGACAAGTAATTCCCGGTTACGGACATGCGGTTCTGAGAAAAACCGACCCGCGTTATATGGCGCAACGTGAATTCTGTTTGAAACATTTGCCTGACGATACTTTGTTCAAATATGTTGATGTTCTTTACAAAGTTGTTCCCGGTATTTTGAAAGAACACGGAAAAGCAAAAAATCCATGGCCAAATGTTGATGCGCAATCCGGCGTTATTCAATGGTATTACGGCGTAAGAGAATACGATTTCTACACTGTTCTTTTCGGCGTCGGTCGCTCGCTCGGCGTTCTCGCAAATATCATTTGGGACAGAGGTCTTGGTTATCCGATTGAACGTCCGAAATCTCTTACCACCGCAATGCTCGAAGAAATTGCAGGAATTAAAGAATAGATTTTATTCGATTATTCAAATCAAATTCAAAGCCGGGCTTTTAGTCCGGCTTTTTTATTTTCTTAATCAATTGTTGAATAAATACTTTTCTTGCAAGAATGTGCGACAAGGCAATTCATCGTTAAAGTGAGATTTTGCTGAAACTTTGATAGATCGCTTCGCTCGCAAAGACAAAGTTGTCCGGTCATTGCGAATCCCGACGAAGTCGGGATGCGGCAATCTGTCGGTTTAGTAATCATAAGCCGAAAAATCGGCAGTTTGCCACGTTCCGATAAATCGGAACTCGCAAAGACATTTGTTTTTCGTATATTAATTTTTTAATGTCAGTTTATTATCATTCGAAAATATGAAAACGCAAATTCATCCGGTTTTAATTTTATTTTTATTCGCGTTTGTTCTTAATTCTTACGCGCAAACTGAAATTTACGAACCGGCGGACAGCATAATTTTTAGCGAAAAAATCGAATTTGCGAAAAAAGAAAATCTTTTTGACAAGCCGATAAATACGGTTCTTGCGGAAATTGCAAAATCGTTTATCGGAACGGAATACGGAGCGCACACAATTGAAAATTACGAGGCGGAAAAACTGAAAATCAATTTCCGGAATTTGGATTGTTACACGCTTGTGGAAACTTCGCTTGCAATTGCGCGGGTAATTAAAAAGAAAGAAAATCCGGCGTTTGGCGATTGCTTGAACGAGATTCGCAACATCAGATACCGCAACGGCGAGATTAAAAATTACGCTTCGCGGTTGCACTATTTTACCGATTGGATTTACGATTTGCAGAAGCGCGGAATTATCCGCGATATCACGCGCGAAATCGGAGGCGTTCCTTACGATAAAGAAATAAATTTTATGAGCGAGCACGTTTTGGCTTATCCGCAACTGAATGAGGATTCCTCTTTGGCGGATAGCATTCGGGAAATCGAGAAAAACATTTCCGCGCGGGAATATTTTTACATTCCGCAAGACGAAATTGCTAATGCCGAAAGCAAAATTAATTTAGGCGATATAATTGCAATTACTACGGATATTGACGGACTTGATATTTCGCACGTCGGAATTGCGGTTAGAAAAAACAAGCGAATTCACTTTTTGCACGCGCCAAATATCGGTTTTAAGGTTCAAATTTCGGAACTCCCGCTCGCCGATTACATAAAATCGCACAAGCGTCAAACCGGTATTATGGTTGTTCGAGCAATTGAGCCAGCAAAAGCAACTAAATTACGTTCGGAAAAATGATAAGATTAAAAGACATACATAAAAGTTTTGGCGAAAATCACGTTCTTCGCGGCGTTTCGCTCGATTTTGAGAACGGCAAAACTCACGCAATTGTAGGCAAAAGCGGCTGCGGAAAATCGGTTCTGTTAAAAATAATTGTCGGATTACTTACTCCAGAACGCGGTTCTGTTGAAATCGACGGCGTCGATATTTCGCAAATTTCCGAAAACGAGTTGTACGAAGTGCGAAAAAAATTCGGCTTCCTTTTTCAAAGCGCCGCGCTTTTCGATTCGCTTACCGTAGCCGAAAATATTGCGCTTCCGCTTACCGAAAACGAGGAATATAATTTTACGAAAAAGGAAATTGAAAAAATTGTCGCGGAAAAACTTGAACTTGTAAATCTTTCTGGAACGGAAAACTTGAAACCTTCCGAACTTTCCGGCGGAATGCAAAAACGCGTTGGACTTGCGCGGGCGTTGGTTACAAATCCTGAATATTTGCTTTACGACGAACCGACAACAGGGCTCGACCCCGTGATGTCCGATTCAATCGATAATTTGATTTCGAGACTGAACGAAACGCTCGGCGTTACTTCAATTCTCGTAACGCACGATATGTTCAGCGTTGAAAAAGTTGCGGAATTTGTTTCGATGATTGACGAGGGGGAAATTAGGTTTAGCGGAAAAACGCGCGATTTTCTTAATTCAAACGACGAAGTAATTTACAATTTTATTAAGCGAACCAAACAAGCAATTTGATTTTTACTTAAAGAATACTGCAAGCCAAACGGTTTTGTTTTCCTTGTCGGTTTGTTCTACTCTGTGTTTTCTGTGCGCGGGAATGTAAAGCCAATCGCCTTCTTTCATATCGACTATTTCGCCGTCCTCGAATTTTAATTGTCCGTAACCGCGTAAAACAATTACGAACTCGTTTTCGTCTTGGTCGTACCAAAAGCATTCAGGAGAGGCTTGCC
>WGAL01000099.1 GCA_015494845.1 Melioribacteraceae bacterium | reverse complement strand
ATATTTGTTAATATTGTAAAACTTTTAACCTATTAACCTCTTTGCCTTTCTATCAGTTATTTATTCATCCCCTCACACTCAATAAACTTATTCGTCAGTCCGTATTTTTCACGGAGGGCGATTAATCTTTTTTTCTCGTGTCCGGATAAAACATTTACGTTGCCGAGCGCTTTTGCGTTAAATACGATTTTTGCCGTGTGTTCCAATGTTTCCATTTTGAAATAGGCGTCTTCCAAGTTTTTACCGACCGCAAGCGCGCCGTGATTTGCCAAAAGCAAAACATCGGTTTTTGTAATGTAAGGACGAATGGAAGCAGGCACTTCGTCGGTGGAAGGCAATGCGTAACCGGCAATTGGAACAGCCCCGAGCGTTAAAACGGATTCCGGCAAATAGCATTCGTCAAGCGGAATTCCGGCAAGCGCAAAAGCCGTCGCATACGGCGGATGAGCGTGAACAACCGCGTTTACGTCGCTTCTCAAACGGTAAACTTCCGCGTGCATTTTAAATTCGGAGGAAGGTTTGTATGTGCTTTCTCCATCGAGCGGTTCGCCGTTAATATTTACGCGCAAAATCATTTTCTTGTTCATAAATCCTTTGCTTACGCCGGAAGCGGTTGCGAGAAATTCGTTTTCGCCGGTACGCGCGCTAATGTTGCCGTCGTTTGCGGCGACAAATCCGCGCTGCCACATTCTTTTCCCAATTTCAATAATCAGATTTTCGAGTTCGTCGCGTTTCATTTTATTCCGTTAAAAATCAAACCGGTAACCGCGTTTCGGAATTTCTATGTTGCGGAAGCCAATATTTTCAAGACTTTTCTTAAACGCCTCTTGCGAGTCCGGTTCGCCGTGAACCAAGAAAAATTTCTGCACGCGGCTTTTGTCGAAACGCTTGAAATACGCCAAAAGTTCGTCTCTGTCCGCGTGACCGCTGAACGAGTTAAAAATTATAACTTCGGCGTTTACTTGAAACGGTTCGCCGAGAATGTTTACTTGCTTTTCGCCGTCCGTAATTTTACGGCACAACGTGTGTTCAGCGGAATATCCGACAATCATAATTATGTTTTGAGGATTTTCAATATTATTCGCAAGATGATGAACGATTCTTCCGCCTTCGCACATTCCCGAAGCGGAAATAATTATCATCGGTCCGCTCTTTTTATTCAACGCTTTCGACGCTTCCTTGTCCCTTATGTAAGTAAGGCGATTAAAACCAAACGGGTCTTCGTCGCGGAAAATAAAATCGGAAGTTTCCGCGTCAAAACATTCTGGATGCAATCTGAAAATTTCGGTTGCGTTTACCGCGAGCGGGCTATCGACATAAACCGGAATTCGCGGCGCAAGTCCGGCGTCGAACAACTTGTGCAAATCGTAAACAAGTTCTTGCGTTCTTCCGACGCTGAAAGCGGGAATAATTATTTTCGATTTCCGTTTGATTGCCTTTTTAATCAGTTCCGCAAATTTATTCAGAACGTCTTCGTGTTTGTCGTGCAATCTGTCGCCGTAAGTGCTTTCGCTGATTATAATATCAACGTCCGGAATTTTCTCAGGGTCGCGTAAAATAGGACGGTTGGGGCGTCCCAAATCGCCGGTAAAACCGATTAGGATTTTTTTACCTTTCTCGTTTATTTCAATCAAGGTTATCGCCGAACCGAGAATGTGTCCGGCGTCGTAAAAAGTAAAAGCGATGTTCTCGCCTATTTGAAATTTATGATGATAATTGACGCCGACAAAATGCGTAAATGAAGCGCGCGCGTCTTCTACCGTGTAAAGCGGTTCAAACGGCTTTTTGCCTTGTTTTATGCGTCTTTTATTGATAAAATAAACGTCGTTTTCTTGCAGATGCGCACTGTCTTCGAGCATAATTCTTACCAAATCGCGCGTGGCGAAAGTGGTGAAAATGTGTCCGCGAAAACCTTTTTTCACAAGCGTCGGAATGTTGCCGGAATGGTCGATATGCGCGTGGGAAAGTATCATAAAATCGATTTCTTTCGGGTCGAACAAATCGAACTGGCGGTTTAATTCGAATGCGTGTTTTCTTCTGCCTTGATACAAGCCGAAATCCAGCAAAAACTTTACGTTGCCGGTTTCGATTAGGTGAGCGGAACCTGTAACCGTTTGCGCCGCTCCGATAAATTTAATTTTCATATAAACTCCGAATAAAGTAGATTTTACGTTTTCAAAATAATCAAATTCAAATCCAACGGAAAATCAAAATTTTTCGCCAAACGTCGCCAATAATTTTCGGGAAATACCTTATTTGTTTCATTCGGATTTTGTCTTGTGCTTTTCAATTATTAGATTTACCGGATAATATTATTAAACTAACTGTATGAATATTTTTCTGCTCATATTGTTGTTAGCGCTTTTAACCGGATTCGTTTTCTTATTCGGAAAATTAAAAAGCGAAAGAGAGTTCCGCGAAAAAATTCGCGTTGAAGACGCTTTGAAACATATTTACACGAGCAATAAGGAAAATATTCCTGCAACGTTGAACAGCATCAAAGGGCATCAAAAAATTTCGGATCAATCGGCTCTGAAAATAATTAAAACGTTAATAGATAGTAAACTTGCCGAGCGGAAAAAGAATCAATTGTTTCTGACGGAAGAAGGGAAAAAATACGCGCTGAATATCATAAAAAATCACCGGTTGTGGGAACGGTACCTTGCTGAAGAATCAGGACTCGACGAAGAACATTGGCACAAAGAAGCCGAGAAAATGGAACACAAATTAACCGAAAAAGAACGGCGAGAACTGCGGAAAAAACTCGGCAATCCTTTGCGCGACCCGCACGGCGACGCAATTCCAAGCGAGGAAGAAGACGATTTTGAAATTGCAGGCGAACAACTTTCGGAAATCGAAACTACCGGAAAATACAAAGTAGTTCACGTTGAGGACGAGCCGCACGAGATTTACAAGGAAATTCTAAAACTGCAAATTTATCCGCAAATGCCGGTTGAAGTTACCGGCATTAACGAAAACAGCGTTACGATAAAAACCGAACACGGAACGCTCGCCATTCCGAAATCCGTCGCGACAAATATTTCCGTCGCGAAAGTTGAAACGGAACTTCTCGAAGGTCTGCAAAAATTAGATTCGTTAAAAGTAGGAGAAAGCGGAATCGTGGTAAAACTTTCGGAACGCCTGCGCGGCGTGGCGCGAAGAAGATTGCTCGATTTGGGAATAATTCCCGGTTCTAAAATAAAAGTGATGTACGAAAACGTTTCCGGCAATCCGCGCGCGTACGAAATAAAAAACACGCTTATCGCTTTGCGTAACGACATTGCCGAACAAATTTTTGTAAGAAAGGAAGAAAATGGCTGATTGCGTAAATTGTCCGGCTAATGTTTTAAGCGCTCTCAAACGTTACGGCGAAAATATGCAAGACGCCGATTTCGTCGTTGCGCTTGCCGGAAATCCGAACGTAGGGAAAAGCACTATTCTTAACGACCTAACCGGCTTGAAACAGCACACCGGAAATTGGCCCGGCAAAACCGTTACGCGAGCCGAAGGCGCATTCGGCTACAAAGAGAAAAAATTCAAGATTATCGATTTGCCTGGAACGTATTCCTTGCTTTCGACAAGCGCCGACGAAGAGATTGCGCGCGATTTTATTTTGTTCGGCAAGCCGGACGTTACGCTTGTAGTCGTCGATTCAACAAAATTGGAGAGGAACTTAAATCTCGTTTTGCAAATTCTTGAAATTACCGACAAGGTTGTCGTCGCGCTGAATCTTTTCGACGAATTAAGAAGAAAAAATATCAAGCTCGACGCGCGAAGGCTTTCCGCCGACCTTGGCGTACCTGCCGTGCCCGTAGTTGCGCGTTCCAAAGAAGGAATAAACGAATTGATTGATTACGTTTGGCAAGTAGCGTCGGGCGAATATGTTTGCAAGCCGAAACGCGTAAAAAAATTCAACGGGAAAATTCAAAAAGCAATCGATGATTTGACCGCCGACGTGAAAAAACTTTTCCCCAATTTGCCGAACGCGCGTTGGATTGCGATGCGCTTGCTCGAAGGCGATATGCAAATAGAAGAAGCGATTAAAAACGGAGAACTCGGGAAACTTTTTCAATGACGAACGCGGAAAAAATATCGCGGGAAGAACAAATAAAAGCGTTGCTCAAAAAAGCGGAAAATTACCGCAAGGAAATCGGCGACAGTTTTCACGATAACATTGTGGAAGGAATTTTTGCCGAAGCCGAAAGAATCGCAAGCCGCGCAATTCAATATCCCGACAAAAAGCCGTCGAAAGATTGGGAAGTCGTTCTCGACCGTTTGTTAATCAGCAAATACGCCGGCTATCCGATAATGTTCTTAATGCTCGCGATTGTGCTATGGCTTACAATTCAAGGCGCAAATTATCCTTCCGATTTACTTTACGATTTGTTGCTCGGTAAAATTTATCCGATTCTGAAAAACGCTTTTATTTCAATTGGCACGCCAAATTGGTTAACGGGAATTATCGTTGACGGCGCATATCTTGCGACTGCGTGGGTTATCAGCGTAATGCTTCCGCCAATGGCGATATTTTTCCCGCTTTTCACTTTGTTGGAAGATTTCGGATTTTTGCCGCGCGTCGCGTTTAATCTCGATAATTTTTTCAGAAAAGTCGGCGCGCACGGAAAACAAGCGCTAACGATGAGTATGGGATTCGGGTGCAACGCCGCCGGAGTCGTCGCTACGCGCATAATCGATAGTCCGCGCGAACGGCTAATCGCGATTATCACCAACAATTTTGCTTTGTGCAACGGACGTTGGCCTACGCAAATTTTGCTCGCATCTATTTTCATTGCGCCGCTCGTTCCTCCGGTTTGGGCAGGCGTTATTTCCGCCGCTTCCGTAATTGCGATTGCGCTACTCGGCGTTGCGCTTACTTTATTTACGTCTTACGCGCTTTCCCGCACGATTCTGAAAGGAATTCCTTCGACTTTCAGCCTGGAACTTCCGCCTTACCGTCCTCCGCGAATTTTACAAACGCTTTACACATCGTTGATTGACAGAACAATTTACGTTTTGTGGCGCGCAATTGTTTTTGCTTTGCCTGCGGGTATGGTAATCTGGCTTATCTCAAACGTTACGTACGACGGCGTTCCGCTGGCAAAATATATAGTCGATTTTCTCGACCCGTTCGCGATTATTTTCGGATTAAACGGAATAATTTTGCTCGCTTACATTGTGGCAATTCCTGCGAACGAAATCGTAATTCCTACAATTCTTATGCTTACGGTTTTGATTTTTGGCGTGGAAGGCTACCAACACGGCGTTCTCTTTGAATTGGATTCGCTTCCCGATACGGCAAATTTATTGAGAATAGGCGGCTGGACGATTTTAACCGCGATAAACGTAATGGTTTTCAGTCTCGCGCACAATCCGTGCTCGACTACAATCTACACAATTTACAAAGAAACCGGAAGTTGGAAATGGACGACGGTTTCGGTTGTTATTCCACTAACCTTGGGCTTTTTACTTACCTTTATTATTGCGCAAGTTTATTTTCTTTTCACATAATTGCTCGAGTTAATTTTAGATGTATATGCATGTAAAAAGAAACATTAATATAATATTAAGAGCAAATTTTTCAGCAAAGATTACAGTAAAGGGATTTTATGGAATTTCTTATTTTTGTTAAAAAGAAATTAATATGAGTGATGAAAAAGAATTAAATATTGAAAAAATTGCTAATCATTGGATTAAAACATCCGATGAAGATTTTGATACAATGAAACTGTTATTTCACTCAAAGAAATACACTTGGGCTCTGTTTTTAGGTCATATTTCCACTGAAAAATTGTTAAAAGCATATTACGTAAAAGTAAATAGAAAACATTCACCGCCAATTCACAACTTATTAAGAATTGCCGAAGAAAGCGGTTTGAAAGTAAGCGACGAATATTCCGATTGGTTGGATACGATTTCGCTTTTTAATATTAACGCAAGATACGACGATTATAGACGGGAGTTTTACAATCAATGTACGGAAGATTTTACGAAATTATGGATTGAACGAATTAAAGAAATTAGAAAATGGATAAAAGAGAAATTAGAGAAATAGCGAAAAAGTTTGCTCAAAAAGTCGCTGAAAAATATGATTGCGTAAGCGTTATTTTATTTGGCTCTTACGCAAAAGGCACAAGCAATAAAGACAGCGACATTGATATTGCCGTAATTTTAAAAGACTATGACAATTTAATGAATATACAAATTGAATTAATGAGAATACGCCGGGAAATCGATAGACGAATTGAACCTCATCCAATAAAAGAGAGGGACTTTAATGAAAGCAACCCATTCGCGTATGAAATTAAGAAATACGGCGAGAAAATAAACGTGGCTTAATGTCCTACCTTAAAGGCGCTTGCACCTTTGAGGTAGAGAAATACTTGTTCGACTACAATCTACACAATTTACAAAGAAACCGGCAGTTGGAAATGGACGACGGTTTCGGTTGTAATTCCTCTCACTTTGGGTTTTTTGCTTACTTTTGTTATTGCGCAAGTTTATTTTCTTTTTTCTTAATTTTAGAACCGCAAAACCGTAAACAAAGAAAACACAGCAATTTTAAAATCGGT